>CAIZPZ010000041.1:0-3478 GCA_903934975.1 uncultured Actinomycetes bacterium
AGTAATACCTGAGATGAAATATTGATTGGCTTTTGGAATGTGCGCTTTACGCCTTCAAATCGTGTCTCGCCTTGGCCATTGCTCATCGCTTGATTCTGTAATGGGCATTCGCCACCTTTATCGCACACTGGGCAATCAAGTGGGTGATTTACAAGTAGAAGTTCCATTACACCGCGCTGCGCTTTTTCTGCAACGGCTGAAGTCAATTGTGTTTTTACAATCATTCCTGGTTCAACTGGAATCGTGCAAGATGCCTGTGGCTTTGGAAATGCGCGACCATTAATTTCAATATCAACTAAACATTGGCGACATGCACCGACTGGATCAAGAAGTGGGTGATCGCAAAAACGTGGAATCTGAATTCCCAGTTTTTCTGCTGCGCGAATGACAAGAGTTCCTTTTGGAACACTAACTTCAAAGCCATCGATAACGAGGCTGATCATCTCTACTTCTTGCATCGTTGTCATTTGCTCGCTCCTTCAAAAAGAGTCGAAGCAACTGGATCAAATGGGCAAGCACCTAAAGTTAGGTGCGCAATATATTCTTCGCGGAAATATTTGATTGATGAAGTGATTGGGCTAGTTGCGCCATCGCCAAGAGCGCAAAATGAGCGTCCCATAATGTTGTCGCAAAGATCGAGCAACTTAGCAAGATCTGCTTCTGTTCCCTTTCCATTTTCTAAATCACGAAGAATCTGCACGAGCCACCATGTGCCTTCACGACATGGTGTGCACTTTCCACATGATTCGTGCTTATAAAATTCAGTCCAGCGTAATACTGCGCGAACTACACATGTTGTTTCATCAAATATTTGTAGCGCTTTAGTTCCAAGCATTGACCCTGCAGCAGATACGCCTTCGTAATCAAGTGGGACATCTAAATGTTCGGCAGTGAAAAGTGGAGTTGAAGAACCGCCAGGTGTCCAGAACTTGAGTGAATGACCATTTCGTATTCCACCTGAGAGTTCTAGAATTTCGCGCAATGTAATTCCAAGTGGAGCTTCAAATTGTCCAGGATTGTTTACGTGCCCTGAGAGTGAATAAAGCGTGGTTCCCTTGCTCTTTTCAGTACCCATTGCTTGATACCACTCTGCGCCATTTTCAATAATTGCTGGTACAGATGCGATTGATTCAACATTGTTTACAACAGTTGGTCGCGCATACAAACCTGCAATTGCTGGAAATGGTGGGCGCAAACGTGGTTGACCACGGAAACCTTCTAGTGAATCAAGGAGCGCAGTTTCTTCACCGCAAATATAAGCACCGGCGCCAACATGTAAAACTAATTCGATTCCATTGCCAAGGTGTCCTGCTTTATATGCATCTTCAATTGCTTGATTGAGACGACGTACAACATGTGTTACTTCACCGCGAATATAAATAAATGCATGCTTTGCGCGAATTGCATGGCTTGCAATGATGCAGCCTTCAATGAGAACGTGTGGGTTTGCAAGGAGCAACGGCGTATCTTTACAGGTACCTGGTTCTGATTCATCTGCATTGACAACCAAATAATGATCTTTGTTATCGCCTTGTGGGATAAATCCCCATTTCATTCCAGTTGGGAAACCTGCACCACCACGACCGCGTAATCCAGAATCTTTTACTAATTGAATAACTGCATCGGGATCCATCGCTAATGCTTTTTTAGATGCTTTGTATCCGCCATTGCGAGTGTATGCCTCAATAGTGAATGAATCTTTTTCATCCCAATGCGCAGATAAAACGGGAGCAAGTTTTGTCACTATTTGCCCTCTTTCGAAAGTTTCAAACCAAGAAGTGTTGGGACACCAGCTTGTAGTCCTTCATTAGCTTTTCCATCATTGATGCCAGCAAGAACCGCTGATGCTTCTTTCCATGTACCAAGTGTGTTTGGTCCACGAGTTGGTGCAGGTGGATTTCCTGCGCGCATTCCATCGACTAAATCTTTTGCAGATTGAACAGTCTGGTTGTCGTAGAACTCCCAGTTGGCCATAACGACAGGTGCGTAATCACACGCTGCATTACATTCGATATGTTCGTGTGAAACTTTTCCATCGGCAGTTACGCCATCATTTTCAATACCTAGGTGCTCTTTGAGGCCTGAAAATATTGCATCTCCGCCCATAACGGCGCACAAAGTATTTGTGCATACGCCAACGTGATAATCACCCACTGGCTTGCGCTTGTATTGAGTGTAGAAAGTGGAAACTGCAGTTACTTCTGCAGTTTCTAGTTCAAGCAATTTTGCAATGAGTTCAATGCCATCGTTAGTTACATAACCAGCAAGTGATTGCACATAATGCAATAAAGGCATGATTGCAGAACGTGAACGTGGGTAGCGCTTGATGATGGATTCCATCGTCGCTAAATCTTTATCTGTATATGCCATTAGCGGTCAACGCCTCCCATCACAGGATCAATTGATGCCACTGCGCCAATGATGTCGGCAACCATGCTGCCTTCACACATTGCAGAAGTTGATTGCAAATTGTTGAAAGATGGTTCTCGGAAGTGAACACGGAATGGACGAGTTCCACCATCGGATACAACGTGTGCACCTAGTTCACCGCGTGGAGATTCAATCGCTGTGTACACCTGGCCCGCTGGAACACGGAAACCTTCAGTTACTAATTTGAAGTGATGGATAAGTGATTCCATTGACGTGCCCATAATTTCGCGGATATGGTCGAGTGAGTTTCCGAGTCCATCGCCGCCGAGTGCAAGTTGCGCCGGCCATGCAATTTTCTTATCTGCAACCATAACTGGTGCACCTTCTAGTTTTTCAAGTTTGTCTACTGCTTGCTCAATAATGCGAAGTGATTGCTCTAGTTCATTTACGCGAATTAGGAATCGTCCATACACATCGCATGTATCAGCTGTTATGACATCAAAGTTGTAATTTTCGTATCCACAATATGGTTGCATCTTGCGAAGATCCCAAGGCAGACCAGTTGATCGAAGTACAGGACCTGTAACACCAAGTGTTGTTGCACCAGCAAGATCTAAGTAACCAATGCCTTCAGTGCGCTTCATCCAAATTGAATTACCAACGAGCAAATTCTCGTTATCTTTGAAAGAGTGGCGAAGATCTTTTACAGTTGCGCGAATCTTTGCGAGTGCGCCTTCTGGTAAATCTTGTTGGACTCCCCCTGGGCGGATATATGCCATATTCATGCGAAGACCAGAGATAAGTTCGAAAATATCAAGGACTTTCTCGCGTTCGCGGAAGCAGAAAATCATCGGTGAGAGTGCGCCTAGTTCTAGTGCGCCAGTACCGAGTGCAACCATGTGTGAAGAAATTCGATTGAGTTCCATCATCAAGACGCGGATAACACTTGCGCGCTCTGGCACATCATTTGAAATTCCAAGCAACTTTTCAACACCTAAGCAATATGCAGCCTCGTTGAAAAGCGGTGACAAATAATCCATACGAGTAACAAATGTGACACCTTGTGTCCAGTTGCGATACTCAATGTTTTTTTCGATTCCTGTGTGCA
>CAIZPZ010000042.1:0-1834 GCA_903934975.1 uncultured Actinomycetes bacterium
AGAGGTCGGTGGTTCAAGTCCACCTGGGCCCACCCGTTCTAATACGGGGACCTAGCTCAATTGGTAGAGCACCGCCTTTGCAAGGCGGGGGTTAGGGGTTCGATTCCCCTGGTCTCCACTGAAATCCGCTGGCAATAGCCGGCGGATTTTTTATTGTTCGCTCTTTGTTCCGATACTTAACCAAATCAAAGCAACACTCACGATGGCAAGGCCAATAAATGAGACGGTAGTGAGTGATTCATTTAAGAGAGTAATTCCAAGAATTGTTGCAGTCAGTGGTTCAGCAAGAGCTAATGTTCCAGCAGAGCTTGGACTCATCTTACGTAGCCCATAAAGCTGGAAAATATTGGCAACAGCCATTCCTACAGAACCTAGATAGAGCACCACAAGCACTCCACGAATAGATCCGAGCCAACTTAAATCTTCTGAAATTAATAATGGGGTGAGGAAAAGTGAGCCAATTAGATATGCAGTTGCTGCTAATTCGGTCGGGTTTGCATGGTTGCGCATAGCAACCTTGGTGGCGTTGACATAGATTGCTACCGATAATCCGGCGCCAAATGCCATGAATACTCCAAGGGTGCTCTCCACTTTAATTTCACCTGAGAAGCGAAGAGCTAAACCGAAAATTGCCAGTGATGTTGCACCAAACCAGAGAGCCGAGAATCTCTCATGAAAGATAATCGCGCTCAATATTCCAGTAAAAATTGGAATACAGCCAACCGCTAATAGCGTACTGAGCGCTACTCCATTGCTCGTGGTGGCTGAGAAGAAGAAGGGTTGAAAGGCGGCTGCACCAACTGCCATAAAGAAGACAGATTTCTTCTTCGCATGCACGAAGACGTTGGTGCGTTTGCCACCAAAGACTGGCATAAAGATCAAAAGAAGTACGGCGCCGATAGCTAGACGCCCAATACCGAGAGCGGACCCACCAGCGTTTTCAGGTGCGTAGGCGATTGCGGTGCCAACGGTTCCAAAGAGGATTGCGCTCGTTAAGACTTTAAATGCAGGAGCGTGGCTACTCACCTTGACCCCCTGAAACGAACACAGTTGATTGTAAAGGTATGGGCTAATCTTCGCGTATGACTAATACAGCGACATTACACACATCCCTTGGCGATATCGTCATTGAACTTTTTCCAAACCAAGCTCCAAAGACGGTAGAAAACTTTGTAGGGCTTGCAACAGGCGCAAAAGAGTGGACCGATCCACGCACAGGCAAGAAATCAACTGAAAAACTCTACGATGGAACAATATTCCACCGCGTTATCAGCGGTTTCATGATTCAAGGTGGAGATCCACTCGGACAAGGTTTTGGTGGACCGGGATACCAGTTCGCAGATGAATTCCATGGTGAACTCCAATTTGATCGCCCATACATCTTGGCGATGGCGAATTCAGGTCCTGGAACAAATGGTTCACAGTTCTTTATTACCGTTGCCGCAACTGCTTGGCTCAACCGCAAGCACACTATTTTCGGCGAAGTAAAGGATGCAGCTTCACAAGCTGTCGTTGACAAGATTGGTGCAACGCCAACAGGTGCACAAGATAAGCCTGTAACACCGGTTGTAATCAATAGCGTCACTATCGCCTAATCACTGTAAGCGCATGAAGCAGCGTTCCACAGTACTTACAATCATCACAGTCATCTGTGGTTTTTATCTGTACGAACTCTTTGATTCAGGAATCATCGGAACATTTGCTCTCATCAGCACTGAATATCTACAGCAATCAAATCAGTGGTATCGCCTCGTCACTGTCGCACTCGTGCACGATAACTCGAACTCGATTCCGATTCACCTAGCTTTCAATATGTTAGCGCTTCACTCATTGG
>CAIZPZ010000043.1:0-2756 GCA_903934975.1 uncultured Actinomycetes bacterium
AGGTCGAATGGCCCATCAAAATTTGTGAGGTGGACTGAGAATGGCGCTGAGGCGCTATCTATCGCATTCTCATCAATTGTCATATCCACGAGGCGAACCTTACTTCACACTTGCCCGAACTCTGTGTAATGCGTAGGCTCTGGCGCATTATAAAGAAAGAGGTTTCTCGCTTGAACGCTAAATCGACAATTGAGAACGATGTTGCAACAACTGCCACTCTTCTAGGCAAAAAAGCGAAGGCATTTGCTACTCCTGCCCCATTGACTGAGCATGGAAGCGCGAAAGTAATCTCGATCTTCAATCAAAAAGGTGGCGTTGGTAAGACGACAACGACAATCAACCTTGGCGCAAGCCTTGCAGAACTAGGACGACGGGTTCTACTGGTCGACTTCGATCCACAAGGTGGTCTATCTCTAGGTCTTGGCGTCAACGCGCACTCACTTCCATTGGAACAGACTGTCTATTACGCCCTCATGACCCCAACTGCAAATATCGACGAGATTGTCCTAAAGACTGCAGTACCAGGATTAGATTTTCTTCCAGCTAATCGCGATTTAGGAACAGCAGAGACAACACTCGGCGCTGAAATTGGTGGACAGCAATATCTCAAGCGCGCGCTCAATTCACTTCGCGATTATTACGACGTTATTTTGATTGATTGTCAGCCAACAATGGGACAGCTCACTATCAACGCACTCGTTGCATCTGATGAAGTCATCGTCCCTATGCAATGCGAATATTTCGCTCTTCATGGTTTCATTGAACTCAAGGGCAATCTAGATAAGGTGAAGAACTTCTTGAATCCTGAACTCAAGCTCATTGGAATTTTGGCAACAATGTATGACAAGAAGACTTCTCATAATCGCCAGGTTTTAGAGCGCATACTTGAGCAATTTCCAGAAGATGTTTTCGAAACAATTATTGCAAAAACGATTCGTTTTGCAGAGACAACAGTTGTAGGTGAGCCGATTACTAGCTACGCATCATCATCGGGTGGTGCGGCTTCATATCGTCGACTTGCTCGCGAACTAATTGCCAAGGGAGGCGCACGATGACACGTAGAGCTAATTTGCCAGGAGCCGACGAACTATTTCGCTCAACCGCTCCAGCTCTATCTTCAGTTCCAGCAGCAAATGAAACAGTTGCTGCACCACTTGTTGCTCCAGCAATCGCTACACCAAAAGCGCCTTCATCAAAGAAGGGTGTTCGCTCAATTGCGCGACGTCGCGTTACAACAGTTGATCGTTCACCATCAGGGCGTGAACGCCACGACGAGAAAATTACCGTCTACTTATCCCCTGATGAACTCTACGATTTAGATCAAGCACGCTTGCAACTTCGTGGTGATTTAGGTCTTGCTGCAGATCGCGGACGAATTGTTCGCGAATCAATCGCAGTCATAATTGCAGATCTTGAAGCTAAAGGTGATCAATCAATTTTGGCGCGACGCCTTCGAGGTCTATAAGAACTATTGTGCACGAGGATGCGCGGAGCTATAACTTTCGCGAATCTTATCAATCGTTACCAAGGTGTATATCTGAGTTGTCGTAACCGAGGCGTGTCCTAACAACTCCTGTACTACGCGAATATCTGCACCACCATCTAAAAGGTGCGTTGCATAGGAATGTCTAAATACGTGGGGCGACACTTTCTCTTGTAGACCGACAGCAGTTGCTGCATCTAAAACTATTTGCCAAGCACTTTGCCGCGATAATCGCGTTCCTCGAGAATTCACAAATAAAGCACTGTCTGCTCTCTTTTGTTTGCTCACAAGTGATGGACGAACACGTACCTGGTAATCAAGTAATGCTTTCGTGGCAAAGGAACCAAGTGGAACGATTCTTTCCTTTCCACCTTTTCCTCGCAATTTCACAGTTGCAATTTCTCCAGCATCACTTGATGTAGAGGAAATATCTAGAACATTAATTCCAATCAATTCACTTACTCGAGCCCCTGTTCCATAAAGAAGTTCTAGCAGGGCGCGATCCCTCAGTGCTGTAGAGATGCCAGGTCTATCAGCTGCCTCAATCATCGAGATGATTTGATCAATGCTCAAAGCCTTAGGCAATTTTCTAGGAATCTTCATTGTCTCTAGATTCAACGTTGGATCAGGCAGACCAAATTCTGAAAGAACATATTTGAAAAAAGTGCGAAGCGTAGATTCAACCCTGTTGGTACTCGACGGCGCTAATTCATTGCGTAATTCAATATGAAACGATTCGATAAATGTCGAATCAATCTCTTCGAGTTTTACTCCCTTCTTTTTGACAAAAGTGGAGAAAAGTTCTAAATCTCTCTGATAAGAAATTAGTGTATTTGTCGATAATCCTCGTTCAATTCGAAGATGGTCTAGAAATGATTGCTTAGCGAGTTCCAGATTCATCATGAACGTTTCTACTTATTCTTACGAGCAACCGCCGCTTTAATCAAGCCAACAAATAATGGATGAGGTTTAGTTGGGCGTGAACGCAACTCTGGGTGTGCCTGTGTTCCTACATAGAATGGATGAACGCTGGCAGGTAATTCCACAAACTCCACAAGGTCTAATTCTTTGTAAAAACCTGAAAACACTAATCCTGCATTACTGATTTGATCGCGATACTTATTGTTGACCTCATAGCGATGTCTGTGGCGCTCCGAAATTTCCGTAGCAGCATATGATGTTAATAAAAAGGTTAATTACATGTTAAATGTTACAGAAACCACAACTGATGAATTATTCACTGGTCCATTAAATAAGATTATTAATTTTCAAA
>CAIZPZ010000044.1:0-1564 GCA_903934975.1 uncultured Actinomycetes bacterium
AATTGGGTGAAATCACTATGAGTTATTTGGAACTTTTGCCGGCCGTTGATGTCAAAGATGGACGCGCTGTGCGATTAGTACAAGGTGAATTGGATCGTGAAAGTGTTTATGGATCACCACTAGAAGTTGCACTTGAATTTCAAGCAGCAGGCGCTGAATGGTTGCACTTAGTAGATCTAGATGCGGCATTTGGACGTGGTGAAAATAGTGAACTCCTTGCATCGGTCGTTAAAGCACTCGATATCAAAGTAGAACTCTCTGGTGGTATTCGCGATGATGAGTCATTGCGCAGAGCCCTTGCTACAGGATGTACACGAGTGAATTTAGGAACCGCAGCACTCGAAAATCCCGAATGGACCGCGCAAGTAATTTCACAATATGGAGAGCGCATTGCTGTTGGTCTCGATGTGCGCGGCCACACTCTCGCAGCACGTGGTTGGACTAAAGAGGGCGGTGATCTCTTCGAAACAATTGAGCGCTTAGATAGAAATGGTTGCGCCAGGTATGTAGTTACGGATGTAGCAAAAGATGGAACTCTTATGGGTCCAAATTTCGAATTGCTCAAAGAAGTTTGTGCGGCAACTAAGAAGCCCGTTGTCGCCAGTGGAGGAATTTCATCTATTGCTGATATCGAAGGATTGGCACAACTTCGATCCATTGGAGTCGAAGGCGCAATTGTCGGCAAAGCACTCTATGCCGGAGCATTTACATTGCAAGAAGCACTCAAGGCATCTGGAAAATGAGTCTTTCAGTACGAATCATCCCTTGTCTGGATGTCACAGAAGGTCGCGTAGTCAAAGGTGTGAATTTTACAAATCTTGTTGATGCAGGAGATCCAGTTGAAATGGCATCTCTCTATGACGCGGAGGGTGCCGACGAACTAACATTTCTTGATATCTCTGCAAGTAGTAGCAATCGCGAAACAACTCTTGATGTCGTACGTCGTACTGCAGAGCAAGTATTTATTCCACTCACTGTTGGAGGCGGCATTCGAAGTGTCGACGATGTGGATCGACTCTTGCGCGCAGGTGCAGACAAAGTTTCTATAAATACGGCAGCAATAGTCAGACCAGAACTGATTGCAGAGATTGCAGATCGATTTGGTTCCCAGGTGTTAGTTCTTTCAGTCGATGCACGTCGCGCTCGTACTGAGTCAGGCTTTGAAGTAACAACGCACGGCGGGCGAGAAGGAACAGATATTGACGCTCTTGCTTGGGTTGAAAAAGCATGTGCATTAGGAGTTGGAGAAATTCTGTTGAATTCTATGGATGCTGATGGAACTCGCGCGGGATATGACATCGGAATGATTACTGCAGTTCGCGCAATCTCTACAGTGCCACTTATTGCAAGCGGGGGTGCGGGAACTCTTGAAGATTTTGCGCACGCCCTTGATGCTGGTGCTGATGCTCTACTGGCTGCAAGTGTCTTTCACTTTGGCGTGCATCGAATAGGTGATGTGAAGCGCTATTTAGATGGCCAGGGATATTCCATTCGCATGAGCGCATCCAAGTAAGGCAGAATCTGACCATGGCGCGCATCGAACTCTCTGCACAGATTCACTCAT
>CAIZPZ010000045.1:0-7191 GCA_903934975.1 uncultured Actinomycetes bacterium
TACTATCTAAAAAATGCAGCAGCGCTCAAGACTCCAGTTGGAAAAATTTATGACATTGGCGGACCAGAAATTTTGTCGTATGCCGACATGATGCAAAAATTTGCAAAACTTTCTGGACTTCCTCGTAGATGGATTATCAAGGTTCCAGTACTTACTCCAGGACTTTCTAGTCTTTGGATTGGATTAGTAACACCTGTACCAACAGCCCTAGCCAGACCATTAGTTGGATCATTGATTAGTGAAGTTGTTGCAGATCCAGCAAAGAGCATCGATGATCTAATCCCACCACCACAAGAGGGTTTGCTTTCTGTGGAAACTGCAATGAGTTTAGCGCTATCAAAAATTTCAGATCATGGTGTTGAAACACGATGGTCTGATGCAAGCATTCCAACTGCGCCATGGCAAAAAGCACAAGGCGATCCGGAGTGGGCTGGCGAAACTATTTTGCGTGACCGCCGCCAAGTGCTTTCCGAAAAATCAGCAGAAGCCATTTGGAAACAGATTGAGGGAATTGGTGGCGAACATGGTTGGTTCGGCGCAGATTTCTTATGGTTCATGCGTGGCTTGATAGATCGAATTTTTGGAGGCGTTGGTTTGCGGCGAGGACGCAGAGATCAAGATCTGCTGCGCGTGGGTGAGAGTTTAGATTTTTGGCGCGTTGAAGAATTAGAACGTGGGCGCCGATTGAAACTGTATGCAGAGATGATCTTGCCTGGAAAAGCGTGGCTTGAATTTAGTATTGAAGAAAAAAATGGAAAAACACTAATTACTCAAGAGGCAACCTTCAGTCCGCGCGGACTTGGTGGACGGCTTTATTGGTATGCAGTTGCACCATTTCACGTATTTGTCTTCCCAACTATGCTACGTAATTTGGTGAAACGGGCATAGCGCTAACAAGTGCAATCACATCGAGTAAAGCCAAGGCCATCACTGCGATAAATCGAAACCTTGCCGGTAGCAAGAGTAGAGAAAAACCAATTGCTCCAAGAATAAGCAAGAGAATTGTTTTAGTAACGAAATAAATCAGAATTGAAACAAAGAAGAGAAGCAAACCTGAGAGCAAGGTACTTTTTCTAGAACCCAGAATCTGCGGCAATCCCATAATCCCTGCCGCTCTATCGCGTTCCATATCTTTGACCACATTAGCAAAATGGGCAGCAACACCTAGGCATGAGCCAGATATCAAAAGCCAGAGTTGTGGAACTTCATTTCGACTTAATGTAATTGATGCAGGAAGAGCCGCAAATGAAATTGCATAGGGCAAGAACGAAAAACGATTTGATTTGAAATAGAAGTTATATGCAACACCTGATCCAACTCCTAATAAGTGAACCGATCCACCAATAATTCCCATAGGACCAAAGAGAGAAAAAAGAGTCACGAAAACAAGTGCAACCCATGTAGCTCTCTTGACGGTAGTTGGAGAAAGTTTTCCATCAACCATCGGTTTATTTGTTCGACCCTCTTTTTGATCTAAAGGTAGATCAACTAAATCATTGGTCCACCCCACAACTAATTGACCACAGAAGACCGTAAAGGCAATTACATAAGAGGGCCCTTCCCACCAAAAGCGAAGCGCGAGTAGATAACTAACCAAGGTGACCATAAGAGTTGGCCCTAGGTGTGATGTGCGCAGTAATCGCATGTGAGAAGTCTGCCATTACGTGGCAGACTGCGCTACATGCATGAGTTCACCAAAGATGTCGAAGAGCTAGCGCAAGAAATTCTTGCCTACAGTCTTGAGCGATTGAAAAGCGATCCACCACTAGATGGACCACGCACTGCGCAAGAACTATTTGATGAAGTTGGAAACACAATCACGCCAGCTGGTTTAGGCGGCAAAGATGCACTCAAAGTATTTACTGATGTTCTTGCTAAGGCATGTATCTCAACAGATCATCCACGCAACCTTGCATTTATTCCATCTGCGCCAAGTGAATATGCAAACCTCTTTGATTTAGTTGTTGGCGCAAGTGCACTCTATGGCGGATCATGGCAAGAAGGAGCAGGCGCTGTCTTTGCAGAAAACCAAGCCCTGCGCTGGTTATCAGATCTTGCTGGATTGCCACAAAGCGCCGGTGGAGTATTTGTTCAAGGTGGAACCATTGGAAATCTCTCCGCACTTGTCGTAGCGCGAGCACAAGCTCGTACTAAATTTCCTGAGACAACACGTTTTGCAATTGCATGTAGCGCAGAAGCACATTCATCCATTGCATCTGCTGCGCAAGTAATGGATGTTGAAATTATCAAAGTAACTCCCGATGAAAATGGTCGGATGCAGGGAAGTGAATTAGGCAAAGTAGTTGATGAATACCATCGTTCATCACATGCTCGAGTATTTGCAGTAGTTGCCACCTCTGGCACCACTAACTTGGGAATTATCGATGATCTGAAATCAATAGCCGAAGCAGCACATTCACGCGATATTTGGTTCCATGTCGATGGCGCATACGGTTTAGCTGCACTCTGCGCGCCATCAGTGCGCCCACTATTTGATGGCGTAGAAGAAGCAGATTCATTTATTGTTGATCCGCATAAGTGGTTATTCGCTCCTTATGATGCTTGCGCACTTGTTTATCGAAATCCGCAACTCGCTCGCGAGGTACATACACAACACGCTTCATATCTTGAAACACTTCATGATGATTCGTGGAGTCCATCTGATTACGCATTTCAACTGACACGTCGCGTCCGCGGATTACCTTTCTGGTTCTCTCTCGCTGCATATGGCACTGATGCATATACCGAAGCGATGGAACTGACCCTGACAATTGCGAAGCAAGCGGCAGAACTTGTTCGCAAACATCCAAAACTTGAATTGCTATGCGAACCAGAACTTTCAATCGTTGCATTTACTCGCAAAGGTTGGGCAAAAGAGGATTACCAAAAATGGAGCGATACTTTATTGGCAGACCAGATTGGTTTCATCCCACCCTCATCGCATAAGGGCCAACCGATTTTGCGTTTTGCGATAGTAAATCCATGGACAAAAATCTCTGATATCGAAATGATTCTTGCCACACTTTAATTTTCTTCCTTGCTCAATAAATCCCACACTTCTAATGCAAAATCCCTTACGATTTACCCCATGTCAGCGGCAGAAGAGTCAGTAGTTCCAAGCGCCTTGAGCGATCTGGAGACAAAGATTCTCGATTTCGAAGCTAACTGGTGGCGCTTTGCAGGTGCCAAAGAGAGTGCAATCAAAGAACTTTTTGACCTAAGCGCTCCTCGTTATTACCAATTGCTCAATGACCTCATCGACCGAGACGATGCCTTGATGGCTGCTCCCATGCTGGTCAAGCGCCTGCGTCGCCTCCGTGAGGCCCGTATGTCGGCTCGTAGCGCCCGCTAATTTCCAAAGGGGCAGCTCTACCCTCACTCTCGTTTTGCCCCCTCGTTTTGCACTCGGGGAATGACTCCCGTAGATTTGGCGTTAGCACTCTCGGGGTGTGAGTGATAAAACGCCCCGTTCAAGCACGATCAAACTCGAGGAGTAAAACTGATGGCAAAGCAGATTGCCTTTAACGAAGAAGCCCGTCGCGGACTAGAGCGCGGAATGAATGTATTGGCCGATGCGGTCAAGGTAACCCTTGGACCCCGTGGCCGTAACGTTGTATTGGAAAAAAAGTGGGGCGCCCCAACAATTACAAACGATGGCGTTTCGATTGCAAAAGAGATTGAACTCGATGATCCATGGGAAAAGATTGGCGCCGAGCTTGTAAAAGAAGTTGCTAAGAAGACAGATGATGTCGCTGGCGATGGAACAACAACAGCAACAGTTTTGGCGCAGGCACTCGTTCGCGAAGGTCTTCGCAACGTAGCTGCTGGCTCAAACCCAATGGCACTCAAGCGCGGAATTGAAAAGGCAGTTGCAGCAATTGTTACTGAACTCAGTGCGATGGCTAAGAGCGTTGATTCAAAAGAACAGATTGCAGCAACAGCATCTATCTCTGCAGCAGATGCAACTATCGGCGAGATGATTGCTGAAGCAATGGACAAGGTCGGTAAAGAAGGCGTTATCACTGTTGAAGAGTCAAATACTTTTGGACTCGAACTCGAACTCACAGAAGGTATGCGATTCGATAAGGGATACATCAGCCCATATTTCGTAACGGATCAAGATCGCATGGAAGCAGTTCTAGAAGATGCTTACGTACTTATCGTCAACTCAAAGATTGCAAATATCAAGGACTTAGTACCTGTTCTTGAAAAAGTTATGCAATCAGGAAAGCCACTTGCAATCATCGCCGAAGATGTTGAAGGCGAAGCACTTGCAACGTTGGTAGTAAATAAGATTCGCGGAACTTTCCGCTCAGCAGCAGTAAAGGCTCCAGGCTTTGGAGATCGTCGCAAGGCGATGTTGCAAGATATTGCAATCTTGACTGGTGCCACTGTTATCTCTGTAGAAGTTGGTCTATAGTTGGATCAATCAGGACTTGAACTTCTAGGGCGCGCTCGCAAGGTTGTTATCAGCAAGGAAGAGACAACAATTGTTGAAGGCGGCGGAGACGATGCTCAGATCAAGGGACGCGTTTCACAGATTCGTTCCGAAATCGAAAAGAGCGATTCAGATTACGATCGCGAGAAGTTGCAAGAGCGTCTTGCAAAGCTTGCTGGCGGAGTTGCTGTTATCAAGGCTGGTGCTGCTACTGAGGTTGAACTCAAAGAGCGTAAGCACCGTATTGAAGATGCAGTTCGCAATGCAAAGGCTGCAGTTGAAGAAGGCATCGTCGCCGGTGGTGGCGTTGCACTCATTCAGGCAGCAAAGGTTGCATTCACAAAACTGAAGCTTGAAGGCGATGAAGCAACTGGTGCAAAGATTGTTGAAGCATCAGTTGACGCACCTCTCAAGCAAATTGCAGTCAATGCTGGTCTTGAAGGTGGAGTTGTTGTTGAGAAAGTTCGTAACCTCGAAACAGGTTTCGGTCTCAATGCTGCAACTGGCGAATATGTTGACATGATCAAAGCTGGAATTATTGATCCTGCCAAGGTAACTCGTTCAGCACTTCAAAATGCTGCATCAATTGCTGCACTCTTTATTACAACAGAGGCAGTTATTGCCGATAAGCCAGAAAAGGCAGCAGCAGCACCTGCTGGTGGCGGCGGCGGAGATATGGATTTCTAATATAGAAATTCACGCTTAGAAGTTACGAAGGCCGTTCTCGATTAACGCGAGAGCGGCCTTCTGCTTTACCCTTATGCCATGGCCTTCAAGAAAAGTTCAAAGAGTACAAGCGCGCCTTTCGATGCAACTGATCTAGTTCGCGCTGCTCTCTTACTTGAAGCAGAAAAATCAGAACATGTTGGCGATTACATATCAGTTGAATTCGATGACGAAGATCGCGTTGCAACTTATTTATTCGAAGCAAATTTGCCTGGCTATAAGGGCTGGCGCTGGTGCGCAACTGTTGCAAAGGTTGATGAAGAGAGTGAAGCAACTATTTGCGATCTCGTAGTTCTTCCAGGACCGGACGCGCTCCTTGCACCAGACTGGATTCCATATATCGATCGCATCCAACCTGGCGATGTTGGAGTTGGTGACATTGTTCCAAGTTCACTCACTGATACACGTTTAGTTGCAGGTGCGCAGGCACTTCCTACTGATGAAGAATTAGATACTGCAATGGCAATCGAACTAGGTTTTGGTCGCGCGCGCGTTATGTCTATTGAAGGTCGCGATCAAGCAAGTAAGCGTTGGTATGAAGGAGATCGCGGACCTAAAGCACCCATCGCGCAATCTGCACCAAAGCCATGTCACTCATGCGGTTTCTTTTTACAGATGGCTGGTTCATTGCGTTCATCATTTGGAGTTTGCGCTAATGCAATTTCACCAGAAGATGCTCGCGTCGTATCTGTTGACCACGGCTGTGGTGCGCATAGCGAGGCCACTCTCTAATTTTTCCCGCGTAAAAAGGGGTTACGGCAACCATGCGTTGTGAGATAAACTTGCCTCATGCCCGCACCCCTGCGGCCCACACGAATACTGAATTAGCTAGGAGCCCCCGCCATGCCTACAGGCCGCGTCAAATGGTTTAGCCTCGAAAAAGGTTTTGGATTTATTGCATCCGAAGAAGGCGAAGATGTTTATCTCGCTGCAAGTTCACTTCCTGCAGGTGTTTCAACAGTAAAGCCTGGAACAAAACTTGAGTTCGGTGTTGCAGATGGTCGTCGTGGACCACAAGCACTTTCAGTTGTGATCATTGATGCACCACCATCACTTGCAGAAAATAGCCGTGTGAACTCTGATGATCTTGCTGCGATGATTGAAGACACAATTAAGATTTTGGATAAGGTCGGAAATGGTCTTCGCCATGGTCGCCATCCCAATGCAGTTGAAGCAGAGCGCTTAGGACGCGTGCTTCGCGGTATTGCTGGTCAGCTAGAAGCCTAAATACCGCTTCGTCGTGATCGACGGATTGTGTAACGAATTCCAACAGTGCCTAGTACTGCACCTGCCAAGCATGTCCAGATAACTTTAGTTTCGGCTCCGAGCAATATCGCAACTACTCCTGCAACTAGCCAACAGATGGTTCCAATTGCTACTAGGGTTACCACAGAACGTAGATGCGAAGTCGAAGAAGTCATGAGAGAAGAGTAATGCGCCTTTCAGTAAATGAAGAGGGTAACTGGCGTTCTTTTCGTCATAGAAATTACCAAATACTCTTTCCTGCAAATGCCGTTTCAAATATTGGCTCTTGGGCACAGCGAATTGCGCAAGATTGGCTCGTACTCGAACTTACTAATAGTGGAACTTATTTAGGATTAGTAACAGCGCTGCAATTTGCTCCAGTTCTTCTCTTTAGTCTGCACGGTGGCGCACTTGCCGATCGCTTCAATAAACGGAAAGTATTGATTGCTACAAACATTGCAGGCGGACTCTCTTCGGCAGTGCTTGGAATATTGGTAATGGCAGATGTCGTTGCGCTGTGGCATGTATTTCTCTTAGCCTTTACCTTGGGTGTTTCAACTGCAATTGATAACCCAGTTCGTCAGAGTTTTACAAATGAAGTTGTTGGTCCCGACGATTTACCAAATGCAGTGAGCCTAAACTCCGCAAACTTTAATGCAGGGCGCTTGATTGGTCCTGCAGTTTCAGGCTTTCTTATTGCCGCATTTGGCACAGGACCATCCTTTCTTTTCAATGCTTTTTCTTATCTTTTTGTCATTCTCGCGCTCACTCAACTCAATGAA
>CAIZPZ010000046.1:0-4707 GCA_903934975.1 uncultured Actinomycetes bacterium
GAAAACGCGTAAAAAACAGTGATGCGAGATGAATATCGCATCTGTGGATCTGAAAATAGAAATTTATAATTATCAAAGCCAACTGGCTCTAATGGACCAAGGCCACCCCAGCGAGAGACACTGAGCTGAATTGAGTTAATCATTGGTAGTGCAAGGAAAACAAAGAGTAAAACAAATACAGGAATCAAGGTGATTCGTGCACTACGTACGTTTATTGCATTGAGACCAATGCGAGCCTTTTTCTTACGGGAAAAAAGATTTCGGCCCTGAGTGATTGAAGTTGATGCTTCATTTGAAGGACTTTCGTACTTCACTGACATTTCTTCCTCAATTCAACTCAGGGCCGAAGCCTTTAATTACGAACGGAAATTGCTACATACGAAAGTTCGGCTTAGAGGCCGTTCTTACGTACATCTTCGAGCTTGGCCTGTTGAGCCTTAGCAATTTCTGCAGATGTTGTCTTACCTTCTTGCAACTTCTGGATCAATGGGTTCAAGAATGTCTGGCCATATGCACCAGGTACTTCTGAAGTCCATCCTGATTGTGATCCGTAAGCAGCAACAAGGGCAAGAACATCCTTTACGCCTTGTGGAACCTTTGTATATAGAGACTGTGGAATTGTTGTAACCACTGGAAGGTTTCCTGCAGCTTCAAGTGCACCAATTCGTTGTCCTTCATCGCTCATGAAGTAACGAAGGAGCTCTAGAGCCCACTCTTGGTTCTTTGACTTTGTAGGAACTCCATATGCATCACCGTAATAAGGTGTGTATGTAGCTTTCTTTCCAGCAACAACTGAAGGTAGTACAGCAAGTCCTGGTGTGAACTTCATTGCACCCTTCTTTGTCTCTGTTTCAAATGCGCCGCCTGGCATCCATGTTCCACCAAGGAGCATGCATGACTTGCCAGCTGTGAAGTAAGCAGTTGCTTGATCTAGATCCATACCAAGGTAACCGTTTTGGTAAACGCCACCCTTAGCAATTGCACCGAGTGCATCAAGAGTCTTGAGGATTCCTGGATCTGTCCAGCGTGCTGTAACAGGTACATCTGGCTTGTAGCTATTGATGTAGTTGTTGAGTGCCTTTGCAGAAACAGCTGTTGGCATCATTGAGTCAAACATCCAAGAAGCTTGGAAGTTTGTCTTTCCACCAATTGCTAGACCGGCATAACCAGCCTTCTTGCAAGCCTTACCAAATGCAACTAGTTGCGCAACAGAAGTGAAGTGTCCGCTAGCAGGAACAATTGCCTTTGATTTCGCAATTGCATCTGGATTTGTCCAAAGAACGTTGTAATACACAACAACGTGAGGTGTTGCGTAGTACTTACCATCTGCTTGCTTAAGAGCAGCAGCTGGTGGACCAATGCGCTTTACAGTGTCATCGGCAGCAAAAATTCCATTGAGTGGAACAAGTGCCTTGTTCTTAACCATCTGTGTATACACATTTGAGTTCAAAGGAAGTAGTCCGATATCTGGTGCACCATCGGATGAGAGAACCTGAAGATTTGGTCCACCCTTTGCTTCATTTGTAATTGGTGAATATTTGATTGTGACATTTGGATACTTCTTAACAAATGCCTTGCCGACTGCGGCCCATTCTTCTTCTGGACGATCTCCAGTTGTTTCATGCTGAACTGTGAGTGTTACCGGTGCTGTTCCTAGGGCTGCACTCGCTGGGGTAATCGAGAGACCACTAAGTACTAATGCAAAAGCTGATGAAACCGCACTAAGTGCGACCACAGACTTTCCGGAGACTCGGAACGATGACTTCATTCAAACTCCTTCTATAACGAATGTAACCTCGCTCTATAAAAAACCCCACGAGTAGGCTTTTCCATAGCGCAGAAGAACAGCTCCAGGGCTTGGAACTGCATAGGGGAAATCTTGGAGTCTTTTAAGGGATTTGTCTATAGGATATTGGATAATTCTCAGGAAAGGTTTTGACGATGCGCATTGCTCGAGTGGGTGAGATTGGCCAGGAACGACCAGCGGTTTTGGTTGGCGAGGATGCAGTATTTGTCGATTCGCTTATCCCGGATTGGGATCGGCAGAGCCTTAGTGATGGTGCCTACCAGAGAGTTAGCAGCGCAGACTTATCAGCACTGCCCCGTTCTGTTATCAAATCGTTACGAATCGGTTCACCCATTGCCCATCCTACAAAAGTTATTTGTGTTGGGCTCAATTATTTATTACATATTAAGGAAACTAATGCGGCTACGCCACCGGAGCCAATTATCTTTATGAAAGCCCCCGATAGCGTCGTTGGCCCCAACGATCCAATCGTTATCCCACCCGGAAGCTTGAAAACAGATTACGAAGTAGAACTTGCAATTGTTATTGGTAAGCGCGCGCTCTATTTGAAGGATCCAAAAGATGCTGCGCAACATATTTTGGGATACACAATTTCTCAAGATGTGAGTGAGCGCCATTGGCAAATTGAGCGATCTGGACAATGGATGAAAGGAAAATCATTCCCAACATTTAATCCAATCGGACCTTGCATTGTTACGGGAGATGAGATCAACCCTCATGACTTACGCCTATGGTGCAGCGTTGATGGAGAAATGCGCCAAGATTCACGAACAAGTGATCTTCTCTTTGGTATTGATCACATCGTTTGGTACATCAGTCAGTTCATGGAACTTTTCCCTGGTGATGTTATAAATACTGGAACACCATTTGGTGTTGCAATGGGATTGAATCCACCGAAATATCTAAAGCCCGGTCAGGTAGTAAAGACTGGAATCGAAGGTATTGGTGAGATTGAATCAATCTGTATGGAACACCTCGGGTAGCGTTTTCCACCATTCACCTTCGGCGCGATCTTCCATAGGTGCCTGCATCGGAATTGTTAGTGACCACCACTCTTGAGTCTTTGGGTCATCACCCATTGCTTTCATATCGCCTTCGTAGTCATTTCCTACATATTCAAAATATGAAAAGAGAAGATCGCCATGGCGATAAATTGAATAGTTTTGAATGTGACTCTTTTTGATTTGAGCAAGAATCTCGGGCCATACTGCAGCGTGAATACGTTCGTATTCCTCACGAGCACCAGGTGCGATACCAATGACAGAACCTACTCTTTTCATTTTCTCTCCATCCTTAGAGGCGATAAGCCTTGATAGCAGTTTTATATTTCAAGTCATCAATCTCGGTTTCCGAGAAATCTTTAATAAGTTCTAACTGTGCTTTCCATACAGTGTCGTAATCATTTGCCATGCTAGAGAAAGGCCAATCACTTCCCATCATCATTCGCGATGTTCCAAAAGATTCCTTCATTGCCATGACGTATGGACGCCAATCTTCGATTGTCCATTTTTCCCAATCAGATAAAACATTGAGCCCTGAGAATTTTGTGTAAACATTAGGAAATGCAGCCACCTTTTGCATCTCAACTAACCAATTATCCCATTGCCCACCTTTAATATCTGGTTTTGCAAAGTGGTCAATGATGATGGTCAAGTTCGGATGGCGCTTTGCAATCGTTGCAACATTTTTAGTGTGCTCTGGTTTTATCGCAACATAATCAAAAGAGAGATTTCGAGATGCTATTTCGCCTAGAGTTTTGAGTACTGGTTCGCGCACAATCCATGCATCATCAGATTCGTACTTTGGATTTCCATAATCATGTGTCAGGTTTCGAACACCTTTGAAGAGTGGGTTATTGGTGAAGATATCGAGGGCTGCAATCGCTTCCTCGGTTCTATCTAATGGAACCCAACCGACTATCCCAGCAATTTGAGGATTCTTGGAGGCCGAATGAAACATGTAAAAAGTGTCATCGTAGGTATCTGCTGCTTGAACATAGACGGTTCCTGTAATGCCAAAATTCGCAATCGATGGATTGACTTGCTCTTGCACATAGTCATGACCTAACAGGTCTGTTATATCGGGAGTGATCCATGAATACTCGCGTTCAGAATATTTCCACACATGCTGGTGTGCATCAATAAATGGTTTTTGACTCATAGTGATTTCTCCATTGCTAACTCACAGAACACGATGCTTATCCCAAACAGAACGAACGCTTTTTCCTTCAAGTAATTCCTTGAGAACGGTACTTTCTCGACGCGCTCTCTCATTGGCCAGAGTAATGACTTCGTCGATTTTCGATGCTGGAACAACTGCAACTCCATCATTATCGGCAACAATGAAATCACCCTGATTGACTTCTACTCCCCCACAATTCACGCGCGCATGGGCATTACTTACTTTCATGCGTCCTTTGTAATCAAATGGAAGGGTTCCAATTCCAAATGCACTAAAACCCACAGGCAATATCTCTTGAGTATCGCGAAGTGGGCCATCAGTCACTACACCGTTAGCCCCGCGTCCTTTAGCCGCCGTTGAAAATAGTTCTCCCCAAAAAGCTGACTGTGTGGAATGTCCCGTTGCAACGATTGCAACATCGCCAGGTTGTAAGGAGTCAAGGAAGTCAATGGCAGGACCATATGGATCGTGAGTATCGAAATCTTTACCTTCTACAAATTCAATAGTGGAGGCATAACCCATTATCTTCATCGAAGAAAGAAGTGGAGCAACTGCGCGCGACATAACGTTGGTGCGAATACCGATCAGATCAAGTGAATCAGAGACTAATGCGCTTCGAACTCGAGCATCTACTTCTAATCCGCTTCGCAATACAAATGGTTTACCGGACATCACTTAGCTCGCAAGAATTTTATTGATCTCGGCAGCAAAGAAATCGC
>CAIZPZ010000047.1:0-2198 GCA_903934975.1 uncultured Actinomycetes bacterium
GGATCTAAAGACACGTCTTTACCATACCTGTAACTTTGCACAGAGAGCTGAAACTGCCGCAATACCTGCATGCGCCGAACGCAGAACCGGGCGCCCCATTCGAGAAAGCATCGCACCTGCATCAGTAAAGCGCGCTAATTCATCATCGGTTATTCCACCTTCTGGGCCAATGATGATGACAAGATCTGCAATACCTAAGGGAAGCTTTAGTTCACTCAATGCACTAGGCGCGCTTTCATGGAAAACAACTGTGCAACTAGATTGCTTGATGAGTGCGCAGATTTGTTCAGTACTTGCTGCATCCACAACATGTGGGATTCGTAAGCGACGAGATTGCTTACTTGCCTCTCTGGCCGTAATTGCAAATTTATCTGTTCCTTTACCGATGCTTCGACTAGAGGTCCAAGGAATAATTGTGTCAACGCCTGCTTCGGTGAGTAATTCGATTGCCTCTTTTGCGCGATCTCCTTTAGGAATTGCTTGAACAACCGTAATCGATGTGCGTAGCGGTTCTTGAAAACCGGTAGTCAAGACTTGAACTTCTAGTGACTTCTTCTTCACGGCAAAAACTTTTACCTCGGACCAAGCGCCAGCGCCATCGCTGAGCATAAAAATTTCCCCTGCCGTCATCCGTAATACGCGCACAGCATGGTGGGCATCATCGCCATCGAATTCATAGATTGCGCCAGGACTTGTTGGCAAATCTTCAACGAAGAATAAGGTGAGCATTGTTAGCGGTTGAACGCATCTCTGAATTTACTAAAAAGGCTTCCATCATGGTTTTTTACGTGGCCGTCGCCTACTTTTTCACCCCGTAGATCAGCAAATTTCTTCAGTAATTCTTCTTCATCACGGCTCAACTTTGTTGGAGTCTGAACCTCAATATGAACAATGAGGTCTCCGCGATGGCTACTGCGAAGTCGTGTCATACCTTTACCTTTGATGCCAACAGTTGCACCACTTTGCGTTCCAGCCTTTACTTGAACATCTGTTGAACCATCGAGTGTTTCAACACTAACTGTTGTACCCAAAGCAGCAGCGCTCATTGAAATTCCAAGAGTCATATGCAGAGTTTCGCCATCTCGAACTAAAAATTCATGTTCTGATTCAACTATTTCTACATAGAGATCACCTGCTGGTCCACCACCTGCACCAACTTCACCACGACCAGATAATTGAATTCGATTTCCTGTTTCTACCCCAGGTGGAATTTTGATTGCAATTGTTTGACGCGCACGAACGCGTCCATCTCCTCCGCATTCACGGCATGGATGTGTGATTACGCTTCCATATCCTTGGCAGGCGTTGCACGGACGTGAAGTCATGACTTGACCGAGGACAGAGCGCATCACATGTTGAGTTTCACCGCGTCCCTTACACACCTGACACATACTTGGTGAAGCACCATCGGCGCATCCAGTTGCTTGACACTTTTCACATGCGATTGCGCTTTCAACAGATATTTCGCGTTCTATTCCAAAGCATGCTTGAAATAAATCAACTTCGATGCGAATGAGTGCATCTTGACCCTGACGTGTGCGAGGACGAGGACCTCGTGATCCGCCGCCACCAAAGAATGCATCCATGATGTCGCCAAAACCGCCACCGAATCCACCGCCACCGAAATTACTTCCACCCATGTCGTAGTTCTGACGCTTCTGTGAATCACTCAATACTTCATACGCAGCAGTTACTTCCTTGAATCTATCCTGAACAGATGGATCAGGATTTACATCGGGATGGAGCTCTCGCGCAATCTTGCGATAGGCCTTTTTTATTTCATCTGCTGAGGCATCGCGTGATACACCCAATGTTTGATAGTGATCGGCCACTTACACGCCCTCGTTTATGAATCGACCAACGTATCGTGCAACGGCTGAAACTGCTGCCATCGAGCCTGCATAATCCATACGGGTTGGCCCGATAATTCCAAGTGCACCTAGTGGTGAACTATCACTGCCGTATCCAACAGTTACTAATGAGGTTGAACGAAGATTTGTTTCGCTCTGCTCGGAACCAATACGAACCTTTACCGTCTCATTTGCATCACCGAGTAAACGAAGTAATACAACTTGTTCTTCAAGGGCTTCAAGTACAGGATGCATTTGCGTTGAAAAATCCTCTTGGAATCTAGCTAAGTTCGCTGTTCCTGCAAGTACAACTTTTTGCTCTGGTTGCTCCATTGCCATTTCAATAAC
>CAIZPZ010000048.1:0-1505 GCA_903934975.1 uncultured Actinomycetes bacterium
AAGGGTTCGACCCCAACGCGGTTGGCGGCAATCTCTATGCGGATATCGCGATCACTTAGTAGCACGCGGGGAGCCTATCTCCTAGATTCCCTGCGCGGGTGGAGCGAAATCAGCCTCTCCCGGCTTGAATAAGTTACTGGTGGGTAGCATTATTAGCGTATGAGCCATTACATAGCCAATCTGCGCGATATCGAATTCTGCCTCTTTGACCTATTGGGTCGCGACAAAATTATGGGCACAAATCCATATGGAGAAGTTGATCGTGAAACTGCAATAGGAATGCTTGAAGAGATGAAGCGTTTGTGTGAAAACGATCTTGCTGCTTCTTTTGTTGAAGGCGATCGTGTGGGTGCGATATTAAATAAAGAGACTGGCAATGTCACATTGCCAGAAAGTTTTAAGAAGTCATACAAAGCATATATCGATGGCGAGTGGTGGCGTCTTGATGCTCCAACAGATCTTGGTGGAATGAAAGTTCCACCATCAGTGCGTTGGGCAATGGCAGAAATGGTGCTTGGATCAAACCCAGCGATTCATATTTACGCTTCTGGTTATGCATTTGCACACGTTGCATATGTCCTTGGAACAGATGAGCAAAAGAAAATTGCAAAACAAATGGTTGAAAAGCACTGGGGTGCAACGATGCAGCTAACCGAACCTGATGCAGGTTCTGATGTTGGCGCAGGTCGCTCGAAAGCGGTACAACAAAGCGATGGAACTTGGCATATCACAGGAACAAAGCGTTACATCACATCAGGTGATGCCGACTTCTATCCAAACGTTGTTCACTTTGTTCTTGCTCGACGTGAAGGGGGCGGACCAGGAACAAAAGGGCTTTCATTATTTCTTATTCCTAAATTTATGTTTGATTTTGAAACAGGGGAAATGGGCAAACGCAATGGTGTTTATGTAACAGCCCTTGAAGACAAAATGGGACTCAATGTTTCTGCAACATGTGAAGTCAATTTAGGAGAGCACGAGCCTGCTGTTGGTTATCTCTTAGGAGATGTCCACCAAGGAATTGCACAAATGTTCAAAATTATTGAATTTGCTCGAATGATGGTTGGAACTAAAGCTATTGCAACGCTATCTACTGGTTACCAACAGGCGCTCTCGTATGCAAAGACCCGTGTTCAAGGTGGTGACATGAAAGTAATGAATGACAAAGCGAGCCCTCGTGTCACCATTATTAATCATCCAGATGTGCGCCGTTCTTTGATGGTTCAAAAGTCATATTCTGAAGGAATGCGTGCTTTGGTGCTTTATACAGCCTCTATTCAAGATGAAATTGAATTAGCGGAATTAGCTGATGATGCCGATCGCCTCGCAGATCTGATCGCTCTCAATGATTTACTGCTGCCGGTTGTAAAAGGTTTCGGTAGTGAAAAATCATGGACGCTTCTTGGTACTGAATCTCTTCAAACATTTGGTGGAGCGGGATTTACAAAAGATTGGCCTCTTGAACAATATGTGCGCGATGCCAAGATTGATACCTTGTATGAGGG
>CAIZPZ010000049.1:0-1801 GCA_903934975.1 uncultured Actinomycetes bacterium
ACCAAGGCACCCTTGATACTTGTCCCACCAACATCGATAGCCGCGACAAGTTTCACGCTGGCTAGTCTAAATCACTTATCGAAAATGATGGATCGTGACAGACCTCGCGGATTGTCTGCATCCAATCCACGCTTCTTCGCGATGGCGATAGCTACTCGGTGTGCTTTGACTAGATGAGCCATTGGGTCGAGCGTGCTACTTTCAAATAGCGCGCCAGTTTTTTTGATATCTCGAATCAAATCTTCTGGAATTTCACCAAATGCCCACACGGCGCGTCCTGGTTCTGAAATTGAAAGCGGTCCATGGCGGTAATCAAGTGCGGGATATGCCTCTGCCCAAAATTGAGAAGATTCACGAGTTTTCAGCGCTGCTTCTTGTGCAAGCCCAATTGTCCAACCACGACCTAGAAAAGTTATTTGTTCAACATTTACTAAATCACCTAGGTCACATGTGAGAGCCTCTTGTGCATCTTTGATAATCGAACGAAGATCAAAACCTAAATGCATTCGCAATAAACCAAGTGCAGCAGTTGCCCAACGAGTTTGTAGTACTGATTTCTCATCGGCAAAAGGCATGACAATTGAATGCGTTGCAAACTCGGTGACGGGGGAACCGTGAACTGATGTCAACATAACTGAAGGAATTTTTGTTTTTTCTAACATCTTTACAACTTCAGTTGTTGTACCTGAGCGCGAAATTGAAACGATTTTGTCGTACTTGCGCTCGTAATTCATTTCCGATCCAACATAGACATCAGTATCACCATGACCAGCAGCTTCACGAAGTGATGCATATGCCATCGACATGAACCAAGAACTTCCACAGCCAACTACTGCAACTTTCTCGCCCTTTTCAGGTAGAAGATGGAGTGAAGTTGGGGCGAAGTCAGCAACTTGTGCCCAGATAGATGGTTGTGACGCAATCTCTGCATCTGCATATTCGCAGGCAATCTTGTTACTCATAAAGAGAAACCCTAGGCGAGTGATTAGAAAGAGTCAAAAAATTTTGACTACTTGTATAGTAAAGTGAGCATAAACAATCATATGCTTGCGCATATCTATTCATTTGCGGGGAGAAGTGCATGAATCGCCAACAACGCCTTAGCAGCATCCTCGAACTTGTTGTAGAAAAAGGAAGCATTGAAGTCGATGATGCATCCCAAATTCTTGGAGTATCAGCAGCGACGATCAGAAGAGATTTTGATGTTTTAGCAAAGCGCCAACTACTTACACGCACCCACGGCGGCGCTGTTGCAACAGGGAGCTCCCTAGGGTTGCCACTTACGTATAAGGTGGCAAAAGATGACAAGGTAAAACAGAGAATTGCAAAAGTGGCTGCCGAAATGGTTACACGCCATCAGATAATTGGAATCAATGGAGGCACAACTTCTACTGAAGTTGCACGTGCGCTCGCTGCTAGAACTGAATTCGCGCCAAGTGATTCTCAAGAACATTCACCAGCGCTAACAGTTGTAACAAATGCAGTCAATATTGCAGCAGAGCTGACTGTGCGCCATCAAATAAAGATTGTTGTTACCGGTGGTGTTGCGCGCCCACAATCATATGAATTGATTGGTCCCTTTGCAGAAGAAGTCCTCAAAGAAGTAAACATTGATATCACCTTTCTTGGCGTGAGTGCATTCAATCCAACCATGGGCGCTGCTGCCAACCATGAAGATGAAGCAAAAGTAAATCGTCAAATGGTCCAACGTTCAAAGAAAGTTGTCGTCGTTGCAGATAGTTCGAAATTTACTCGCACTGCATTTGCAACAATCTGCGCTGCAGATCAGATTAATACGATC
>CAIZPZ010000050.1:0-2333 GCA_903934975.1 uncultured Actinomycetes bacterium
CAATGCAAGTGCATCAATATTTACTTTTGCACCTGGCGCAATTTCATGAGTAAGAATCATTGCTTTGACCATGTCATAGGTTGCATCAGATAAATCAGAGCGCCTTGGACCTGCAGCAACAGGTTGAACTTTGCGTGGCATGAGCTTCTCTCAAGTTATCTAGGGAATTATTTAGGTAAGCGTAAGCCTTGCATGCCACCATCGACTGCCAACGACGTTCCAGTTGTCGATGCTTGTAGAGGGTTGGCAAGGAAAAGAATTGCGCGGGCTACTTCATCAGCTGAGACAAGGCGCCCCATTGGCTGGCGAGCTTCAAGTGCTGCGCGTTGCGCTACAGGATCTGTTGCTTGTGCAAGTAGGCGACCTACCCATGGAGTATCTGCTGTTCCAGGATTGACGCAATTGACTCGAATTCCCTCTTTTACAAAGTCAGCTGCCATTGCAAGGGTAAGAGATAGAACCGCACCCTTACTTGCACTATAAACAGCGCGAACCGGAAGACCTGCAGTTGCTGCAATCGAACAGGTATTTACAATCGCGGCTGATTTACTCTTGCGCAAAAATGGAAGAGCGGCGGAAGAAATTCGACTAATTCCAACAACGTTGATGTTGAGAACTTTTAGCCATTCCTCACTTGTGGAATCTGCAACCGTTCCAATTGCACCAATTCCTGCATTATTGATAACAATGTCAATAACTTGCACTTTTTGTGCAATCTCTTTGAATGCTGCAGTAACGCCGTCATCATTTCCAACATCGCATTTCACAAATGTCGCAACTGATGCCATGGCACCTTCACTAAGGTCTAAACCAAATACTTGTGCACCTTGTGCTTTGAGCATTGTTGCAACTGCTAATCCAATTCCAGATCCAGCACCTGTAACTACTGCGTTGAGTCCCTTGAAATCTTCGCTCATTTCTTCACCGCGCTCTTCCAGTAAGTACCAGTAGGGAATAGGTATTCATCAATACTTGCTTGGAACATTTCTGCGCCAGCGCCAGGCTCTGTAGGAGCAATGTAATAACCATTGACTACATTTGTTGGAACAACGAAGTGATTATGCAAGTGATCGACATACTCAACGATGCGCTTTGAATGATGGCCAGTAACTGCAACGGCATCAAACATGGCCATGTGCTGAACCATTTCGCAGAGTCCGACTCCACCAGCATGAGGACATACTGGAATACCAAATTTGGCGGCCATCAAGATATTTGCAAGGTTTTCATTGACGCCTGCAACACGTGTTGCATCAATTTGCATGACAGAGATTGCATTTGATTGCAGGAGTTGCTTGAAGATCATTCGATTACTTGCCATCTCACCTGTTGCTACAGGGGTAGGTGCAACTTCGCGAGCAATACGAGCGTGGCCAAGTACATCTTCGGGATGTGTTGGTTCTTCAATCCAGCGAAGTTTGAACTCGGCGAGGGAGTTGACCCAATCAATAGCTGTATCTACATCCCAGACTTGGTTGGCATCGATTGCAATAGAGAAATCTGGACCGACTAATTCACGCACCTTTGTGAGGCGGCGACGATCATCTTCCTTGGATTTTCCACACTTGTACTTGATAAGAGTAAAACCATCAGCCATCGCTTGCTTTGTAAGGTCGAGCATCTTCTCATCGCTATATCCAAGCCAGCCCGGAGTAGTTGTATATGCAGGCAAGCCTTTAGCACGCAAAATCTTTTCATTCTCAGCCTTTGCGCTCTCACTCTTTTTTAAGATTGCAAGTGCTTCAGCTGGTGTGATTGCATCGCTGATATATCTAAAATCAATTGCGGCAACAATTTCCTCAGGAGTCATGTCGGCGAGAAGTTTCCATAGTGGAACGTTGCGAGCCTTAGCAAAAAGATCCCACAGCGCGTTGAGCACTGCGCCAATTCCCATATGGAAAACGCCAGTATCTGGACCCAGCCAACGGATCTGACTATCACTCGATAATTCGCGAGTTATTTTTCCTATGTTTTTGAAAGCCTCATCTATATCTAGGCCAGCAAAGCGCTCAACGAGCATCTTGATTGCCGCGATCTGCACATCGTTGCCACGGCCAATGGTGAAGACAAGGGAGTGGCCAGATAAGCCTGCTTGATCTGTATCGATTCGAAGGTAGCCGGCTGAGTAATCGGGATCTGCATTCATGGCATCAGAGCCATCGAGCATGGTGGAGGTAGGGAAGCGAACATCAAAAACATTGAGCGATGTAATCTTCGCGCCCATGAGACCTCCTCGATAGGGTCGTCAAAATACTATACGAAATAGTATTTGGCTAGTAGCCTTCGGAGATATTTCCGCCAGTAAAAATAGCGTCTGGATAGAGGATTTTTCA
>CAIZPZ010000051.1:0-7508 GCA_903934975.1 uncultured Actinomycetes bacterium
GCGAAATCAATATCTGTGATGCTAGATGATCGTCGCGATGCGAGCCCTGGAGTCAAATTCAAGGATGCCGAGCTGATCGGTAATCCAATCATTGTTGTCGTAGGTAAAGCACTCGCTGAGGGAAATGTTGAAATTCGAGTTCGTCGCAGCGGTGAGAAGAGTGAAGTAAAAGTCGAAGCAGCAGTTGCTGCGATCGTTGCTCTTCTCTCCTAAATAATGCTCTTCGATATAACGCTTACAACAATCCTCTTTCTTGTATTTGCTTCATTTTTTGCAGGATTTGTTGATTCAATAGCAGGCGGCGGGGGACTCATCCAACTTCCCGCACTTCTTATTGGGCTGCCAAAGAGTGAAACAGTTACCGTACTTGGAACAAATAAGTTTGCATCTGTCTTTGGTACAACAACAGCAGCGGCCCTATATCGACGACAAATAAAGCCAGATCCAAAAGCGCTCATTGCAATGGCACTTCCCGCATTTATTGGCTCGATGGCAGGCGCACTCCTTGCTTCCAAACTTCCTACAGATGCAATGCGCCCAGTCGTGCTTGTTCTTCTCATTGCAGTTGCAATCTATACCTGGCGCAAACCAGATCTGGGTAAAGTTGAAATCTTGCGCCATGCTCCTAAGAAACACAATCAGATTGCAATGGCAGCTGGCTTGATCATAGGTTTCTATGATGGAATTTTCGGACCAGGTACTGGCTCATTTCTCATGCTCATACTTGTGGCAAGCCTTGGCTATGCATTCATTAGCGCTTCTGCAATTGCAAAAATTGTAAATGTCTCTACAAATATTGGGGCGATTATAATTTTTGGACTCAACGGTGTGATTCTCTGGCAATTAGGCGCACTTATGGCGATATCGAATGTAACAGGTGCCATTGTTGGCTCTCGTTTAGCAATCAAAGGTGGCTCAACACTTGTTCGAAAAGTCTTCTTGCTGGTGACCATGGCGCTAATCATCAAGGTAGGAATTGATACTTTTGCAAGTATGTAGTTACAATTACCTCACAACTTAATAGAAAGATAAATGAATATGACCGTACAAAGTTCCATAACAGAACTCATAGCTCCTGCTGTAACTAGTGCAGGATTCTTTCTAGAAGAAGTTCAGATCGCTAATCCTGGAAACCATCGAATCATTACATGCATTATTGATGGCACGTCTCCACTAAATTTAGATCAAGTAACAGAGATTTCTCGCACAATCTCCGAGCTACTCGATGAAGCAACTTTCATGGGAGATACCGAATTCACTCTTGAAGTATCTTCACCTGGCTTAGATCGCCCTCTCACTCAAGAGCGTCACTGGAAGAAAAATCTAACAAGACTTATCAAGGTAACCCATAGCGATGGAACAGAACTAATCGGGCGATTGAAAGAGTATGACGATGTAAAGGCAACCCTTGTTGAAAATATCAAGGGCCGCGAGAAAACACATGTAATCGCTTTTGCTGATATGAAGCGCGCAGTTGTTGAAGTCGAGTTCAATCGCAAAGGTGAACTTTCATGAGCGTTGATATGGCAGCACTTCACGAACTCACACAAGCAAAAGCAATTCCACTAGAAGCGCTCATTCATGAAATTGAACTTGCAATTATTGAAGCATATAAAGAAACACCAGAACCAAAGCGCCAAGCATGGGCTCGTCTTGACAAAGAGACTGGCGAGATCAAAATCATTTATCCAACTTTTGATGAAGAAGGAAATCGAAATGGCGAAGATTTTGATGAGTTAGAAGGCTTTGATCGCACAGCAACTTCAATCGTGCGCAAGACAATCAAACTCAAAATGCGTGCAACAAATGATGCTGAAATTGTTGGCGAATTTTCAGCCTCTGTGGGCGACGTTATCTCAGGAGTTGTTCAACAGGGTCGCGATCCAAAGATGATTCACGTCAACCTTGGTCGAGTGGAAGGTCGAATTCCACCTCAAGAACAAGTACCTGGCGAAATTTATAATCATGGCGATCGAATCAAATGTTTTGTTGTTGAAGTAAAACAAGGACTCAAGGGGCCAGAAATCATGCTCTCTCGAAGTCACCCAGCACTTGTAAAGCAACTCTTTGAATTTGAAGTACCTGAGATCAAAGATCGTATTGTAGAAATTATGGCTGTTGCTCGAGAAGCTGGTCAGCGCACCAAAATTGCTGTGCGCACACATCGCGCAGGAGTAAGTGCTAAAGGCTCTCTTATTGGTCCGATGGGTTCTCGTTCGCAAGCAGTTGCTAATGAATTACATGGCGAGAAGATAGATATCGTGGATTGGTCAGAAGATCCTGCGGAATTTGTTGCACAAGCTCTATCACCAGCAAAAGTTTCTAAAGTTGAAATTGTTGATCTCATGACACGTTCTGCAAAGGTGACAGTTCCTGATTATCAACTCTCTTTAGCAATCGGTAAAGATGGTCAGAATGCACGCCTTGCTGCGCGACTTACTGGATGGCGCATCGATATTCATCCTGATAACCCTGTAATCCCAACGTAATTTAGGGGTTTCTGCAGGGCAGGCGGTAAGGTTTACCCATTGGATTCGAGTGAAGAGGCGACTACGCGGTGAGTATCAAACCGATACGAACATGCATTGTCTGTCGAAAGAGCGAGGATTCATCTGCACTGATTCGCCTGACCTTGGTTGATGGAAAAGTTATTCCTGATTTCAAAGGTGGCGCCCCAGGTCGGGGTGCTTGGCTCCATCGAGAGTGTGTAGAGAGTGCGATACAAAGAGGTTCGTTCAAATTTGCTTTCAAGCAAACGAGTGCGCCAGATGTATCAGAACTTATACATAGTCTCGATAATAAGTGAAACACTAAAAAAAGGATGCGAAAGATATGAAACTCAAATGAGCTCGTTAGAACTATGAGGTCGTACAACTAAGGCTCGCATCCAATAAGAAATGCGGGCCAAGACAGGAGAAATGTGTCAAAGGTCCGCGTACATGAGTTGGCAAAACAACTCGGTATGGAGAGCAAGGTTGTTCTTGCGAAACTCCAAGAAATGGGCGAATTCGTCCGATCAGCATCATCGACAGTAGAAGCGCCAGTAGTGCGCAAACTCATCGAGATGTATCCCGATGCAAAACCCGTTGAAGAGAAGAAGCCTGTCAAAAAGGCAGCTGCAAAAAAATCAGCTGCAAAATCTAAAGGCGAAGTAACTCCAGAACAGGCAGCAGAATTAGCAGCAGAGCTCGGTGTCGATATCGTCGCACTCAAAGCTGCGCAAGAAGAAAAAGCGGAGCGCCTTGCACAAATTGCAATGCCACAAACTCCGCCGCCGGCTGCACCTGCACAACCAAGTGCAACTCCTGCAGCGCCGACTGCGCGTCCAGGAAATAATCCATTTTCAACTGGTGGCGTAGTTCCACGTCCACCACGTGCAGGAAATAATCCATTCTCAACTGGTGGTGTAGTTCCACGTCCACCACAGCGACCAGCGGGTGCTCCCGGAAGTGGTCCGCGACCAGGAATGTCAGGTGCTCGTCCAGGATCTGTTCGTCCAGGTTTTGCTGCACGTCCGCCAAGTGCGCGTCCACCTGCAAGTGGTTCAAACTTTCCACCACGAACTGGTTCATCAACTGGTGCACCAACGAGTAGTGGTCCATATAAAAATTCAGGTCCAAGTGCACCGGGTGGTGCACCAGGTGCATCTCGCCCAGGTGGTGGACGTCCACCACAACGCGGTGGTGCAGGTGGAGCATTTGGTAAGAATGCAAGTAAGAGTAGTAAGCGCAAACCAAAATCAAGAAAGGCTTTGCGTGATGAATTCGACAATATGCAAGCGCCACAACTTGGTGGAGCAGTTGTTCCTCACGGTGATGGAACTACTGCTATTCGTATGCGTCGCGGTTCATCTCTTGCAGATTTTGCCGAAAAAATTAATGCAGATCCAGCAGCGTTAGTTGCAGCCCTATTCCACTTAGGTGAAATGGTTACTGCTACTCAATCTGTTGATGCTGATACTTTTGAAATTCTTGGTGCGCAATTGGGTTATGTCATCCAGATTGTTAGTCCAGAAGATGAAGATCGTGAACTCCTACAAGATTTCGATATTGATCTTGCAAATGAAATTGCAGAACTAGATCCAGAGCAATTAGTTGCTCGTCCTCCAGTAGTCACTGTTATGGGTCACGTTGATCACGGTAAGACAAGCCTTTTGGATGCAATTCGCAAGAGTGAAGTCCTCAAGACTGAAGCGGGTGGAATTACGCAGCACATCGGTGCCTACCAAATTCACCACGATCACAATGGCATCAATCGCGCCATTACATTTATTGATACTCCTGGTCACGAAGCATTTACAGCAATGCGCGCTCGCGGTGCCAAAGTCACCGATATCGCAGTACTTGTTGTTGCAGCTGATGATGGAATCATGCCTCAGACAATTGAAGCGCTCAACCACGCACAAGCAGCAGATGTTCCAATCGTTGTTGCAGTAAACAAGGTTGATAAAGAAGGCGCTAATCCAGACAAGGTTCGTCAGCAATTGACTGAATACAACTTGGTTGCAGAAGAGTACGGCGGAGAAACAATCTTCGTAAATGTATCTGCAAAATCTGGTGTTGGTATTGATGCACTTATTGAATCAATTCTTCTCACAGCCGATGCTGCAATTGATCTTCGCGCTATTGCTGATGATTCAGCACGCGGTGTGGCAATTGAAGCTCACCTCGATCGTGGTCGTGGTCCAGTTGCTACTGTTCTTGTCCAGCGTGGAACTCTCAAAGTTGGAGATCCAATTGTTGCTGGCGGTTCATTCGGTCGCGTTCGCGCAATGTTGGATGAAGATGGTGCAGCAGTTCTTGAGGCAGGACCATCGCGTCCAGTTCAGGTTCTTGGTTTCACATCCGTTCCAAGTGCAGGAGATACATTCTTAGTTGCAGATGAAGATCGCACAGCGCGCCAGATTGCTGAAAAGCGTCAAGCAGCAGAGCGTAATGCTCAACTTGCTAAGGCACGTAAGAAGGTTTCACTCGAAGACTTCATGGAACAATCCAAGATCAGCACACTCAACCTTATTCTCAAGGGCGATGTGAGTGGATCTGTTGAAGCACTCGAAGATGCATTGATGCAACTCGATGTTGGCGCAGAAGTTGATCTTCGCGTTATTCACCGTGGTGTTGGTGCAATTACTAAGAGCGATATCACTTTGGCATCTGCATCAACTGCGGTTGTTATCGGATTCAATGTGAAGCCAGAACCTCAGACAGCAATTTATGCTGATCAAGAGGGCGTTGAGGTTCGCTTCTACTCTGTTATTTATCAAGCAATCGATGAGATTGAACTCTCACTCAAGGGCTTGCTCAAACCAGAGTACGAAGAAGCAATCCTTGGAAATGCTGAAGTTCGCGAGATCTTCAAGTCTTCGAAGGCTGGAAATATTGCCGGTTCTATCGTCAAGGATGGAATCATTCGCAGAAATGCGAAGGCTCGTATTCTTCGTGGAACTGAACTCATCGTTGATAACCTCACGATTGATTCGCTCAAGCGATTCAAAGATGATGCCACCGAAGTCAAAGAAGGATTTGAGTGCGGTATCGGCGTAGGAAATATCAAGGAACTTGAAATCGGTGACACGATTCAGGTATTTGAGATGCGAGAGAAGAAGCGAGCATAAATCGTGGGCCAATCTCATCGTTCTTTGAAAGTCGCTGATCGCATCAAAGTGGTGGTTGCGCAGATTCTTGAGACGAAGATCAAAGATCCTCGTCTTGGTTTCATCACTGTTACTGACGCGCGAGTTACTGGCGACTTACAAAATGCATCAATTTTCTACACTGTCTTTGGAGATTTAGAGCAGCGCGAAGCAACTGCTGCAGCTCTTGAAAGTGCAAAAGGATTGATTCGCTCTGCTGTCGGTCGCGAACTCGGCACACGCATCACGCCAACGATTGCATTCTTTGAAGATGGCCTGCCAGAGAGTGCGTTGGCTTTGGATTCACTTCTCAATAAGGTTCATGAACTCGATGCAGAGGTTGCGCAATTACGTAAAGATGCAACGTATGCCGGGGGAGAAGACCCTTACAAAGTTCCTAAAATAATCGAGGACTAACGTTGGACAATGAAGGCTTTCTAGTCCTAGATAAAGAGCCGGGAATGACAAGCCATGATTGCGTGGCAATTGCGCGCCGAGCATTGGGTACTAAAAAAGTTGGCCATGCCGGCACACTCGATCCAATGGCAACGGGCATTCTCGTTCTTGGCTTTGGCAATGGAACACGATTGTTGCAATACATCACTGAAGGTGACAAGAGTTATATCGCAACTGTTGTATTAGGTGCCGCAACTGTTACCGATGATCGCGAAGGCGAAGTTATTTCAACGGCAGATACAAGTTCAATAACTGATGAAATGATTAGAGAAAATCTGGCAACGATGATTGGCACGATTGCGCAACGCCCGAGCTCGGTCTCTGCTGTGAAGATTGATGGAGAGCGTGCATATGATCGAGTGCGAGCGGGTGAAAAAGTTGAATTACCTTCGCGCCAAGTCACCATTACACAATTAGATATCTCGCGAATCGCTCGTATTGATAGTCAGATACACATAGATATTGAAGTTACCTGCTCAGCTGGGACTTATATCCGCGCCATTGCTCGCGACTGCGGAGATGCATTAGGAGTCGGTGGTCACCTCAGTGCATTGCGTCGTACACGAGTAGGAGCATTTGATCTTGCACAATCAATCTCTCTTACTCAACTCAAGGATGGGCAATTTACTCCACTCTCACTTGTCAGTCTTGCTGCGCAAACATTCCCCGTTAGAAATTTAGCTCTTGATGAAGTTGCCGAACTTTCATTCGGAAGGCCGCTAAGTACGAACCCATCTGATGAAATTTTTGCCGCGATTTCTGGTGACAACCGACTGATTGCACTCCTTGCCAATCGTGATGACCGCGCTAAACCCATAACCGTGTTCGCGGCAGCGAATTAATTCTGAGAGAATCATCCCTATGACTTTGGTAGTAATTGGAGTATTTGATGGCGTTCACAAGGGGCACCAACAAATCCTCAATCGCGCGAAAGAGTTAGCTAGCGGGGAAAAGATCATTGCCCTTACCTTTGATCCACATCCCACCACTGTTTTCGCACCAGAGCGCGCCCCTTCGCTTCTCACAACACTTGCAGATCGAGTAGAACTACTCAAGATTCATAATGCAGATCAAGTAGCCGTCATAAAATTTACAAAGGAATTTGCAGCAGTTTCGCCCCAAGATTTTGTGAAAAATGTATTGGTGGATCAACTTGAGGCAACGAAGGTAGTCGTAGGAAAAGATTTTACCTATGGCTACAAAGCTGCCGGAAATATTGAAACCCTGACACAATCTGGCAAAGAACTTGGTTTTGAAGTAATAGCGTTAGATATCGTTGATGAAGGCGATCATAAGATTTCTTCCACTCGGATTCGCACTTATCTTGTTGAAGGCAAAGTGGAAGTTGCTCGCGAACTTCTCTCTCGCCCACATCGACTCGATGGTGTTGTAGTACATGGAGAAAAACGTGGTCGCGAAA
>CAIZPZ010000052.1:0-9596 GCA_903934975.1 uncultured Actinomycetes bacterium
CTCATCTCTACCTAATGGTCTAGAAACAATGGTCGGTGAACGTGGTCACCGATTATCTGGCGGAGAAAAACAACGTCTGGCTATAGCTCGACTCTTACTGAAATCGCCATCTGTGGTTATTTTGGATGAGGCAACTGCTCATCTAGATTCAGAGAATGAGCAATTAGTTCAAGAGGCTCTCAAAGTAGCCCTCAAAGGTAGAACGAGCATCGTAATTGCGCATCGCCTTAGCACCGTAAGAGATGCTGATCAGATTCTAGTGTTGGAAAAAGGTGCAATTGTCGAACGTGGAACGCATGAAGAACTCGTTGCATTAGGCGGTCTATATTCTGATCTGTATTCCAGACAAGATCTAGCGGGTACGACGAATCAGGATTCTTCCGTACACGACTAACCCTCCGAAAAATATCCATTGCAGCGCATATGCCATATGCGGGCCATCACTCAGTTCTGGAAGTTGCGCGCTCACTTCAGGTGTCAATGCTGGAGTAGAGCCACCGAGGAGATCGATATAAAAATCTTCTGTATTCTCGCGAGATTGTGCATTTATTTCCGAAGTAATCCCACTCTCACCTCTACCGGGTAATGCAAAAAATGATCCCGATGGAAGTGATGTACCGAGTCGCAATCGCCCAACAATGCTGACAGGCTCCGTAGGAATAGGGGGAGTGATTGGCGCTGTGGTTGCATCAGCTCCAGCCTTTACCCAACCTCTATCTACCCAAAAATTCTTACCTTCCGTATTTCTAAAAAGCGTAAGGACTTCATAACCATATTGACCTTCAAAGTAACGGTTGCGAAGCAGAATTTGCTTATCGGCAATAAATCTTCCTGATGTCCTTACTTGCCTCCATTCCAAGTCCAATGGATTCTTGACTTCATTGGGTAATTCGATTGCACGCTGTGAGGATTGTTTCGCAATGAGTGTATTTCGCTCATGTCTATCGATTCCGCGATGATATTGCCACTGCGCAGCCCATAGAGTGAATGCAATGAGGAGAAGTGCGACGAGACTCTTGAGAATAGCAAGAGGCTCCCTCGTTTTAGTCATAGCGAGAGTTTAGTTTATGAAAGTGATTTGGGTTTCTTCTTCAATACTGAAGTCCCAGTACCGACAGTCTCGCGTCCTGCATTTGCAACGACTACGGCGATATATGGCAAAAACACAGCACCGGCGAGTGCAAACCAACGGAATGGACTTGGCAAAACAACTGTGAGTATGAAACAAAGAGTTCTAATCATCATAGAAATGAAATAGCGTTTTTGGCGCGCTGCCTGATCTGCACCGAGTCCCTTAGGAACAGAAGTGATATCGAATATCTCATCTTCTTTAGCCATGTTTGAAGCCTAAATGGTGTTTCGACTTTATGCATCTGCTAGCGACTCGTGCCCATTCTTTCTTTACGCCTGAGTAGCCATTAGATTATGGGTATGAGCGACGAGCAAGACTCAATAGCGTTAGTAACTGGTGGTAATAGAGGAATAGGTCTAGCAATTGCTCAGGCGCTACAAAAAAATGGTCATGATGTTGTCATCACGTATCGCTCAGGAACCCCACCTACAGGTTTCAAAAGCATCATCATGGATGTGACTTCGACTACAAGTGTTGATGCGGGATTTGATGAAATCGAAAGCACATGGGGAATCCCAGAAATTGTCGTTGCAAATGCTGGCATAACAAAAGACGGCTTAGTTTTGAGAATGAGTGATGAGGATTTCGAAAGTGTCATCGATGCAAATCTCACTGGATCTTTTAGAGTCGCTCGTCGTGCAACAAAAGGTTTACTCAAACTCAAGCGTGGGCGACTTATCTTTATAGGATCAGTGGTCGGGGGAGTTGGCGCAGCAGGTCAAGTCAATTACTCGTCGAGCAAGGCAGGTCTTCTCGGCATGGCTCGATCTTTTGCTCGCGAATTAGGTAGCCGTGGAATTACTGCAAATGTTATTGCTCCTGGATTTGTAGAAACTGATATGACGTCAGCGCTAGATGAAAAACGTAGAGCAGATATTGCAAGCTCTGTGCCTCTCGGTAGATTCTCAACAGCAGAGGAAATTGGCGATGTCGTATCCTTCATTGCTTCACCACAGGCGGGTTACATCACGGGTGCTCTTATTCCTGTCGATGGCGGATTAGGAATGGGGCACTAGCTATGGGAATCCTTCAAGGCAAAAGAATTTTGGTCACGGGTGTTCTCACCGATGCATCTATTGCATTTCATGTCGCGCGATTGGCTCAAGAAGAAGGTGCAACAGTAATTCTCAGTTCATATGGACGCGTTCACCGTCTAACGGAGCGCATTGCCGGACGTCTTCCTCAACCCGCCCCCGTAATTCAATTAGATGTTACTAATGATGAAGATTTGGCAGCGCTAGCAGATCGAGTTCGTGAACATGTCGATGGTCTCGATGGCGTTGTTCATTCAATTGGCTTCGCACCCGAAGCCGCACTCGGTGGAAATTTCCTCAACACGGCTTGGGAAGATGTCGCAGTTGCACTCCAAGTTTCAGCATTTTCTCTCAAATCTTTAACGATGGCAGCTCGCCCTCTTTTCAATGGCGGTGGCTCAGTTGTTGGTCTTGATTTCGATGCACAAGTTGCATGGCCTAAATACGATTGGATGGGCGTTGCAAAAGCAGCTCTTGAATCAACATCACGATATTTAGCACGCGATCTCGGTCCTGAAAACATTCGCATCAATCTCGTTGCTGCAGGTCCCATTCGCACAATGGCTGCGAAATCTATTCCTGGTTTTGATGAATTTGAAAAAGTCTGGAATGAACGCTCACCCCTCAAGTGGGACACAACCGATCCTGTTCCTGCAGCCCAAGCAACTGTGGCGCTGCTCTCCGATTGGTTTCCAAAGACAACTGCAGAGATCATTCATGTCGATGGTGGCCTTCATGCGATGGGTGCTTAGGCGCGAATTTCTCTATTTGGGCTCGCTCGGGTAATCTTTGCTCCAGACCAGTGGCTCCGGCCGCTGCAAGAGGAGTTACCGCTCCCACCTTCTTCGCTTATAGCGATTTGGTTCGTCGGGTATGACTAAAGGATTTATTCCTTTTTCTTGCCCTTGCGGTTGCGATTTTTGTAGCGCTTGATTCACTAGAAGCGTTCGACACAACCATAAGGAGCACAAATCACAACAGAACCGCGCATCAACGATCGAATTCGCACACCTCAAATTCGTCTCATCGGTTATACCGGAGAACAAGTTGGAGTTGTAGATATCGATACAGCGCTAAAGATGGCAGATGAAGTTGGTCTCGACTTAGTTGAGATTGCACCAGATGCTAATCCGCCCGTATGCAAGATCATGGACTTCGGAAAATATAAGTACGAAGTTGCACAGAAGGCACGGGAAGCGCGACAGAACCAGACCCACATTGTGGTGAAGGAAGTGCGATTGACACCAAAGATTGAAACTCACGACTACGAGACCAAACGTGCTCAAGTTGAAAAGTTTCTCAAAGGTGGCGACAAGGTGAAAGTTACGATGAAGTTTCGTGGAAGAGAACAAACGCGTCCTGAGTTGGGTTACAAAATGTTGCAACGTCTTGCAGAAGATGTTGCAGAAGTGGCCTTCATTGAATTCGCCCCAAAGCAAGAGGGACGAAACATGACGATGGTCCTGGGTCCAACGAAGAAGAAGACAGAAGCAGTTGCAGAACAGAAAGCCGCACGCAAAGCGAAAGCCGAAGCTGCAGCTGAGACAACCGAGTAAGGGAGCATGTAATGCCAAAGATGAAGACACACAGTGGGGCGAAGAAAACCTTCCGCGTCACAGGTACAGGAAAGATCATGCACGAGCGCGCTGGTAAGCGCCACCTTCTCGAGCGCAAATCCTCACGACAGACACGTCGCTTGAGCACAGAGACTTCAGCAAAAGCAACCGTAACAGTGACAGCCAAGCGCATGCTTGGTTTGAAATAAGGAGCGTGACTAAATGGCAAGAGTAAAACGTGGAGTTCACGCAGCAAAGAAGCGTCGCACAACTCTCGAGCGCGCAAGTGGATATCGTGGACAACGTTCACGTCTTTTCACAAAGGCAAAAGAGCAAGTTACGCACTCAATGGTTTATGCATTCAATGACCGCAAAGATAAGAAAGGCGATTTCCGTCGTCTTTGGATTCAACGTATCAATGCAGAATGCCGCGCTAATGGACTTACATACAATCGCTTCATCCAAGGCCTCAAGGCTGCAGGAGTTGAAGTTGATCGTCGTGTACTTTCAGAACTCGCAACAAATGAGCCAGCAACCTTCAAGACACTAGTTGATGTTGCTCGCAAAAGCTTGATCTCTGCTTAATAGGCACCAATGATTGAGAGCCTTCATTCGCCACATATTGCGCGAGTGAAGGCTCTTATTGGTTCTAGGGGAGTAAAAGAAAGACGTAATGCAGCTTTATTTGTAGCTGAAGGAATTCAAAGCGTTCGCGAAGCAATCACATTTCGCAACGAAATCTCGATAGATACTCTCTACCTAACAAGTAATGGACGCAATCGCTTAGAGGAATCAATCACTTTATCTGAAATCAACACTATTGATGTAAGCGATGAAGTTATGGCTGCCATATCAGAGACAATTACGCCACAAGGAATTCTGGCAATTTGTTCAATCCCACAGCGCAGTATTTCGCAATTGCAACTACGTGGGAATAGCAGAATAATTTATTTATCAGAGATTCAAGACCCTGGTAATGCAGGAACCATTATTCGCTCTGCTGATGCTATGGGCATGAGTGCCATAGTTACTTCGCCAGGAAGTGTTGATATGTTTTCACCGAAAGTTGTCCGATCAACCGCTGGTTCGCTCTGGCATATACCTGTTTTCGAAAGTGTTTCGTTGGATGAAATGATTGCCGCTTTCCCGCACACTCAAATGTTTACCTTGGGATCAATGGGTTCTACTCCTCTTCCCGAATTGAAAGTGGACAGTGATTGCATTGCAATATTTGGCAATGAAGCTCGGGGCATTGCAACGCCACAGAATCTTGCGCAGGTGAGCATTCCTATGCCTGGAAATGCAGAAAGTCTCAATCTCTCTGCTGCAGCATCAATAGTTATGTATCACCTTTCAAATATCCCGACCTCTGCTAACTCGTCGCGATAGAGTTCGCGTCATGGATTCAAAGGAAGTAGCAGGCTGGGTGAAAGATGCTCAAGCTGCCTTCCTCTCGGCAGGTGACCTTGATGAACTCAAGAGTGCACGCCTGGCGCACATGGGGGATAAAGCTCCTATTTCATTAGCGAGTAGATCACTTGGCTCTCTCTCACCGGATGAGAAAGCATCATTTGGAAAAGTAATTGGAGATGCCAAGGCGCAGATTGCAACTTCTCTCGAGAGTGCTACAAAGAAATTAGAAAATATTCGAGATCAGAAAGTATTACTCGAAGAAGTTGTAGATATAACGCTTCCCGCCAGTCGTATGCATCGTGGCGGGCTGCACCCAATATCAATTATCAAGAATGAGATTTCGGATTTCTTCATTGAACAAGGATTCTCAGTTGCAGAAGGGCCAGAGATGGAATCTGGCTGGCTCAACTTTGATGCTCTCAACATTCCAGCAGATCACCCAGCGCGTACTATGCAAGACACATTCTTTATTGAACCACTTGAATCTGGGATGGTTCTGCGTACTCAGACATCACCAGTTCAAATCCGCACAATGTTGACCCAAGAGCCTCCCATCTACATCATCTCTCCAGGTAGAACTTTCCGCGCAGACGAACTCGATGCAACTCATAGTCCCGTCTTTCATCAGGTAGAAGGACTTGTCGTTGATCGAGGTATCACTATGGCGCACCTGAAAGGCACGCTTGATAATTTTGCACAGCACATGTTCGGTGCAGATGTAACAACTCGACTTCGACCCTCGTTTTTTCCTTTCACTGAACCAAGTGCAGAGGTTGATATCTTCTTCAATGGCCGCTGGATCGAATGGGGCGGTTGCGGAATGGTCAACCCTAAAGTTCTTCAGACGTGTGGAATAGATACAGATATCTTTACTGGTTTTGCATTTGGAATGGGTTTGGAACGTACCTTGATGGTTCGCCATGGAATTACTGACATGCATGACATTGTCGAGGGAGATCTTCGTTTTACTCGACAGTTCGGTATGGGGTTGTAATGCGCGCACCGTTATCGTGGTTGCGAGAATTCGCTGCAATCCCAGAATCAATAAGTGCCGAAGCAATCTCAGATGCATTTATTCGTGTTGGCTTTGAGGTCGAAGAAATCATCACTCAAGGCGCGGATCTCACTGGCCCTCTTGTAGTCGCAAAAGTATTGGCGATTGAAGAGCTCACTGGGAACAAGAAACCGATTCGTTATGTCGAATTGGACTGTGGAGAGAAGCAGAGTCGATTTGTTATATGTGGAGCCACTAATTTTGCAGTGGGAGATTTAGTTGTTGCAGCCCTTCCAGGAGCGATTCTTCCAGGAAATTTCGCAATTTCAGCGCGTGAAACTTATGGGAAAACAAGCAATGGAATGATTTGTTCTTCGCGCGAAATCGGCTTAGGCGAAGATCATTCTGGAATTATTGTTCTTCCTGCCAACTCTCTCGACGTGGGTACTGATGCAATAGCAGCCCTAGAAATCAATGATGTGATTTTTGATATCGCTGTAAATCCAGATCGCGGCTATGCACTCAGTATTCGCGGTTTAGCACGCGAAATTGCGGGTGCTCTCAACCTCAATTTTGTTGATCCAGTAGACGCACTCAAGAAACTCGAATTCAAAAAGAGCGGTACTGGGGTTACACCCGTTCTCGAAGATGGTGCTTCGGTCTTTTACTTGCGAACTCTGGCCAATTACAAGGCAGATGCACTAACTCCATTGTGGATGTCTCGTCGTATTGAAAAAATGGGAATGCGTTCCATTTCACTTGCGGTCGATATTACGAATTATGTGATGCTGGAATTAGGACAACCATTACATGCATTTGACCGCTCAAAGATAAAGGGGAATCTGCGAATCGGACGAGTCAAGAAAGAACAAAAATTCACAACGTTAGATGGCCAGGAAAGAAGTATTTCACCTCAAGACCTTATGGTCATGGATGACAATGGTCCGTTAGCACTGGCAGGAACAATGGGTGGTTTAGAGTCTGAAATCACGAATTCAACTACTGAACTCGCACTAGAAGCAGTGCGCTTTGACCCCATTGCAATTGCTAAAAATTCTCGTCGCCATAAGTTATCAACTGAGGCATCACGTCGACTGGAGCGACATGTGGATTCATCTTTGGCGGAGTTTGCTTCAGCGCGTTTTGCGCAGCTTTTGATTGATTTGGGTGGAGCTAGCCATGTTGATACTCAGCATGCAGGCGAGCCACGCTTTGCGCCTATCGTAAAACTAGATCCTGCGTATGTTTCCCAAATTTTAGGGTTTTCTATTTCGCCAGAGAAAATCCGAGAGATTTTGACAGTAATTGGTTGCGATGTAGATAAAGAATTCAATGTTGATCCTCCATCATGGCGCTGGGATTTAACTCAGCCAGCAGATTTTGTAGAAGAAGTGGCTCGCATGATTGGTTATGACGCGATACCTTCATTGCTGCCCCCGCGACCAAAGCATGCTTCACTGACATGGTCACAAAAACGTATTCGCGTTATCTCTAGCGCTCTCGCAGCTCGTGGCTTATCAGAAGTGCAAACTTTTCCATTTACAAGTGATTCCATCATCGAGTCAATGGGATATGTGAATGAACGCGCCAAGACATACCGCATCGCTAATCCAATGTCTGAAGATTTCCCTGTATTGCGTACACATCTATTACCAGGTCTTGCAGCAGTTGCATCTCGCAATATTGGACGCGGGGCAAAAGATTTCGCAATTTTCGAAGTTGGTTCAATCTTTAGAAATTCGAAGGATTTAGTTACTGCAATTTCACCGGAGTTAGATAAGAAGCCTTCGAAGGCAAAAATAGAAGAGATATTCGGCAGTGTTCCAGTTCAGCATCTTCATCTTGGAGCGATTCTCGTTGGCAAGATTGAAGATGTAAGTTGGCGCGGTTCTTCTCGGTCATACGAATGGAGTGACGCAATTGCAATGGCACAAGAAGTGCTGCAATTATGTAATTTGGAATTCACGATAGTGCGTTCAGATTTCGCGCCATGGCATCCAGGTAGATGCGCAGAGCTCCAAATAGATGGTAAGCCGGTAGCCCATGCAGGTGAATTACATCCTCGAGTCGTAGAGCAATTTTCACTACCTGCTCGCTCCGTCGCCTTCGTCATAAATCTAACCGCTCTTCCACAATCTCCACTTGTTCGAGGCGAAGGAGTTGGCGCGATGCCACCAGCGCTTCAAGATGTTGCACTCATCGTTGATGAAAAAGTTAGCGCTGCTTCAGTTGAATCTGCGCTTCGAAAAGGTGCTGGTGAATTACTTGAATCAATTGTTCTCTTTGATCGCTACGACAAAATGGGGGATGGCAAGGTTTCACTTGCTTATTCACTCACCTTCAGAGCCCCAGATCGCACACTGACTGGAGCGGAGATTACGCAGGCACGAGAAGCCGCTGTGGCTCAGGCAGTCAAAGATTGTGGAGCTGTATTGCGAACCGCATAATTATGCATAAATTTGCATAATTATCGATATTTGCTAAACTGCGGGTATGAGAACTGCGGTAATCGGCGCGAGTGGATATTCAGGTGGGGAACTCCTGCGCATTCTGGCGGGGCACCCCGATTTTGAAGTAAGAGCGATATCTGCTCATTCCAACGCTGGGGAAGATGTCACTTCTATCCATCCCTTTCTCCAGTCATATTCAGGTCGCAAATTTGTAGAAATAGCGTCCATTGATTGGAAAGAGATCGATTTTGTTTTCCTTGCATTGCCTCATGGTGAATCAGCAAAAATCGCTCAAGTGATTCCAGAAAATATAATGATTGTAGATCTGGGTGCAGATTTTCGATTACAGGATGCTGATGACTGGCATAAATACTATGGTGGAACTCATGCAGGAACTTGGGCATATGGGCTTCCAGAATTGTTTAGAGAACAGATTGTTGGAGAAAAGCGTGTTGCAAACCCTGGTTGTTATGCAACAGCAATTGCATTATCAATTGCACCGGTGACTAGTTTCATCGATACCGACATAGTCGTCGTTGCTGCTTCAGGTACAACTGGCGCCGGACGTAGCGCCAAGATAAATCTTCTGGGAAGCGAAGTGATGGGCTCACTTACATCCTATAAATTCGGGGGATTACATCAACACACTCCTGAAATCGAAGAGAGCCTCTATGCGATTTCAGGCCAAGACATGAGGATTAGTTTCACACCGATGCTTGCCCCAATGCCACGGGGCATTCTTTCAACATCAACGGCAAAATTGGCTAATTGGATTTCTACACAAGAGATGCATGGCATGGTGAGCGAATATTTCAGAAATGAACAATTTGTAACTGTTCTTCCACTTGGACACATGCCACAAACGAGTGCTGTGTACGGAACAAACAGAGTTCATATGCAAGTTGCATGCGATGAACATACTCAGAGAGTAATTATCTCTGCTGCCCTCGATAATCTCGGAAAAGGTGCGGCGGGTCAAGCAATTCAAAATGCGAACCTCATGTGTGGTTTCCCGGA
>CAIZPZ010000053.1:0-4135 GCA_903934975.1 uncultured Actinomycetes bacterium
AAAGCCATTCTCTGGCATTGACTTATGGCACGCTGTTGAGTTCTCAAGGTACGGATGCGCACTGCGTCAAGGAATTTCTTCCTATTTTCAGGGCAGACTGCCAAACCTAGTGCATGAACGCAGGCGGGGTCAAACCGCCTAAATTACGCTCTAGATGAGGAAATCATGCTGTCCAGCCTCATTCGTCTGGTTCACAGCAAGGAGCGTAACTATAGGCCCCCCTTGTCACAGGGTCAAATCGGGATAATCGAAGAGAATTTAGAATGAAAATCTGAAAGAAAAAGCCCTAAAAGCCATCTCCGCTAGGCTTTTAGGGCATGTGGCTCTTATTACTAAATAAGCTCTATGGCAGCCAGATCCCTCTTGCCTTTTCTCAAAACTGCATATTTTCCGCATAAAAAGTCACTTTTTGAGGGTGCGAAATCTTCGCCGCTAATCTTTACGTTATTGAGATATGCGCCACCTTCTTTGACGATGCGACGAGCCGCTGATTTCGAATCCACGACGCCAGCAGCAGCAATGAGATCGACCCAGGTAGGAATCTCCTCATTTTTAGAGATAGTTGCTCGCGGTAATTCTGCAAGTGCGCTGGCAAGTGTTGCTTCATCTAGTTCACCGAGTTCGCCCTGACCAAATAATGCGCGTGCAGCTGCTTCAACTCGTTGAGTTGTCTCTGCGCCATGCAAAAGTGTTGTCAGTTCACGCGCAAGTGCTCGATGCGCTTCACGTAAACCTGGGTTTTCGTTATGTGATTTCTCAAGTGCATTGATTTCATCATGTGACAAGAATGAAAATACTTTCAAGAAATTGATTACATCTTTATCTTCTGAATTCAACCAGAATTGGAAGAAGGTATACGGCGATGTCATCTCTGGATCTAGCCAGACACTTCCACTTGCTGTCTTTCCAAATTTCGAACCATCGGATTTAGTGAGAAGTGGAACTGTTAGTGCATGTCCGCTTCCACCTTCGACACGACGAATCAAATCTAATCCTGCAACAATATTTCCCCACTGATCAGATCCACCGAGTTGCAACGTGCAACCATGACGTTTGAAGAGTTCTAAGTAATCGTAGGATTGCAAAACTTGATATGAGAATTCAGTATAGGAAATTCCACCTGCATCGAGACGAGATGCTACTGAATCCTTAGCAAGCATCTGATTGACACTGAAATGTTTACCGATATCGCGCAAGAATTCAATTGCAGAAAGTGGCGATGTCCAATCGAGATTATTGACTACTCGTGCAGGGTTCTTTGGCGCATCAAAATCTAGGAATGCAGAGACTTGAGTGCGAATTCTTGAGACCCAATTTTCAACGATTTCAGCAGAATTCAGGGAACGTTCTTCGTTACGCCCACTTGGATCGCCAACTAAACCTGTCGCTCCTCCAACTAAAGCAATGGGATTATGACCCGCTAATTGAAATCTACGCAGTACTAAAAGAACGACTAAATTCCCACAGTGCAAACTTGGGGCTGTTGGATCGAAACCAACGTAGAGAGTGATCGGCTTTGATAACGCCTCGGCTAGTGCCTTCTCGTCAGTTGATTGGGCTAGTAATCCGCGCCAGCGAAGGTCATCTAATAAATTCATGCACTCATCATTCCTGTAAAGGCCTTCTGGGCGTCGGCAATACTCTTTTGCGTTGCGAGATTTTCTGACCGGGCCTTCTTGATTTGAGCATTAACCTGCGATGGCGCTGTTCCGCCATGTGTCACACGAGCATCAAGTGCACCTTTGACAGTGAGAACTGCTCGCACTCCCCTATCAAGGGAGGCATGTATGGACGTATATTCAGAATCCGTAAGTTCGTGTAACTCACGATTTGTAGATTCGCACAGAGCTACACATTTACCCGCAGCATCATGTGCTTGTGCAAATGGAATTTTTTTCAGTACTAAGTAGTCAGCAATCTCAGTTGCAAGTGAGAATCCCAGAGGAGCTGCATCCAACATTTTCTGGCGATCAAAATTTGTCGTTGCAACCATTCCAGTAATAGCAGGCAGCACAAGCAACAAAGTGTCGATGCTATCGAAGAGTGGCTCTTTATCTTCTTGAAGATCTCGGTTATATGCAAAAGGTAAACCTTTGAGCATCGTTAGGACAGAGACAAGATTTCCGATAAGTCGACCTGATTTACCACGTGCAAGTTCGGCCATATCTGGATTTTTCTTTTGCGGCATTATCGATGAACCCGTTGAGTATTGGTCCGAAACTTTTGCCCATGCGAATTCCGTTGATGCCCAGTAAGTCCATTCTTCGCCGATGCGAGATAGGTGAACGCCAACCATTGAGAATATGAATAGGGCTTCAGCTACATAATCACGATCACTTACTGCATCGATGCTATTTGCAAAAGTATTAGAGAACCCTAAATCTTTTGCAGTTGCTTGCGGATCAAGTGGTAATGAAGATCCAGCAAGTGCACCTGCTCCGAGTGAGCTGACCGACGTACGAGCAAGCCAATCGTGTATTCGATCCAAATCACGAGAGAAGGCCTGCGCATGCTTTGCTAATTCATGGCCGAAAGATACTGGCTGCGCATGTTGAATATGTGTGAAGCCCGGTGCTGGCGCATCAACATACTCACTTGCTTTATCCAAGATCGCATCTTGCAGAAGTGTCAGTAGTTGCGCAATTTCTAAGATGTGATCGATAGCAAAGAGGCGCAGGTCAGTTGTAACTTGATCATTGCGTGAACGTCCCGCGCGCAAAACTCCGCCAGTTGCACCTAATTTTTCAGTGAGTCCACGCTCTAAAGCGCTATGCACATCTTCATCGCTAGCGATGGGTGTAAAAACACCAGAGGCGACCTCTGAAATCAACTCTTTGAGTGCGCCTTCGATTGCCTTCGCATCATCTTTTGAAATAAGAGAGCTACTACGCAAAACAGAAAGATGCGCCAAAGAGGATCGAAGGTCGTAGGGAGCTAATCGCCAATCAAAATGAATGCTGCGAGATAGCGCAAAAACAGAGTCCGCAGGTGAGGATGAAAAGCGACCACCCCAGAGCGCCATTATTTCCTCTTCCCTTTTTTAGAATTCGTATCTGCGTAAGCGAGTAATTCTTTCGCTAATTGGGCTCCACCTGTTGCTTTCTTGGATACAAGAATAATCGTGTCGTCGCCGGCAATAGTTCCAATCACTCCAGTCAAATGGGCATGATCGAGTGAACTGGCCAAGAATTGAGCGGCTCCCGGTGGAGTATGAATCACGGCCAGATTGGCGCTGTGATCAACTGAGAGAATAAGTTTGGCAGGTAGTGGCGTAACACGAGAGAGCGCATCGTCAGAGGACTTGCCCAATTTATAAACAGATTCACCATCGTTATCGCGTCCTCGAATCACACCAAGTTCTTCTAAGTCACGGCTCGCAGTTGCTTGCGTGACTCGAAAGCCTGCCTTCTTCAGATGTGACACTAAATCTGATTGCGAACGAATGAGTCCAGATTCAATGAGAGCAACTGCTTTTGCTCTACGCGCTGAAACGCCATGTGAATTAGTTGTCATGTGCCATCACCTTTTCAAATATTGTGCAAAATTTAGTGAGTTGGATTCTAGAAATATTGAGTGCTGGAGCAATACGAATCGTTGAATCATTAGCCGCATTGACCAATACGCCTTGTTCGCGCATTAGTAGAGTTATTTTCGATGCGATTGGCTTATCGAGTTGGATACCTATGAGAAGTCCAGCACCACGAACTTCAGAGACACCTTCGATAAGAGCAATCTTGTGCATAATAAAATCCTGATCTTTACGAACCTTGATCATGATTTTATCTTTTTCGATAACTTTGATTACCGCTAAAGCTGCCGCAGTTGTTATTGGATTTCCACCAAAAGTAGAGCCATGATCACCAGCGACAAAGAGTTGCGCGGCATCACCAAGGGCAATCATCGCTCCAAGTGGCAGTCCCCCGCCTAAGCCTTTTGCAAGAGTTATAACATCAGGAGTAATTCCAGAATATTCGTAACCGAACCAATCTCCTGTGCGTCCCATTCCTGTCTGCACAGCATCTATAACTAAGAGCGCTCCTTTTTGTGTGCAGAGTTGGCGAACTTGAGCTAAGTAATCTGCTGGTGGAACAATTACTCCCGCCTCACCCATTATTGGTTCCAAAATCACCATTGC
>CAIZPZ010000054.1:0-5267 GCA_903934975.1 uncultured Actinomycetes bacterium
ACTCTGCCCCATCCACGATCTAAGAATCTAACAATTTTCTTGTATCGCTCATCAGAAAATCCCCACGTATTTTCCATCAGATTTATCCGAGTCAGAGTTGAAAACACAGTAACGGTTGAAACTGTAACCAAGAGACACCATGGACAAAATGCTTTGATGACAAAGAAGGATTGAGAGAGAAGCCACAGCGCAAAAACAAGGCCTAAACCGTAAAACACATGAGCAACTTTTAGGAATAACTTAGGAAATACTACGAGAGCTAAACCTGCTACAGCAATGGTGATGACAACAGGCTCAGTCATCAAACCTAGAAATGCATTAGGGAATCCAAAAAGATTAGATTGCCATGACTTAGCAACTTTTCCGCAAGAAACTACTGCATTAATATCGCAAGAAAGTTTTGACCCTGGTTGAGCAGCAAGCTTTATCGCATCGTAAGAAAGAACTAAAGATGCAATCAAACTAAGAACTGAAGAGATAAGCATTGCTACGTAGGTTTTACGGTAGGAACGAATTCTTTCTACGGCGCTTAGCTCTGACACTCGCTTATCGTACTAGGAATTTGATGAATCTTTTAGGTCAAGGCATCTAGTCGGCCATTTATGCGCTAACTGGCCTTTATTATTAGCCTATGAAATTTCTTATTTCAGTAATTGATGGGCTATCAAATTCTGGTACAGCCGATGAGATGGTAGAAATCGATAAGTTCAATGATTATCTTCGAGTCAATGGGCATTGGATATTTGCATGGGGACTCCAAGAACCATCAAGTGCAACTGTTATTGATAATCGCTCTAGCGCTAATTTGAGTACAGGCAAGCCGCTATTCGATGCCCAAGAGAACTTCAGTGGATTGTGGATTATCGAGGCACCAGATTCACAGACTGCGCGAAAACTAGCATTTGATGCCTCTAAGGCATGCAATAGAAAAGTGGAACTTCGTCCATTTCACTAGCACCTTACATAAGTGCAATATCGCACGATTAGGTCTAGATTTTCGTCGTGATCAATGAATTGCGCGCAAGAGAATTAGCGGTCATCAAGCGCAAAATTCCTAAGATAGATCCTGCATTTACATATGCAATAAAGAATCTTGAACCTTGCACTTTTGGTGTAGAAAAATCTAGAGAAACACATTATCAATCACTGGTTCGTGCCGTAATTGCCCAGCAGGTAAGCACTGCTGCTGCTCGCACAATCGGCAAAAGACTTCAGGATAAGTGCGAGGGATCAATTACTGTAGAAAAAGTTGGCCAGCTATCTCTCAAAGAATTACAATCTATTGGGCTAACTGGCGCAAAGGTTAGAACTATCGATGAACTCACCCAAGCAACACTCTCTGGTGAGATCAACTTCAGGCGATTTACACACTTGGGCGATGAAGAGATTATTCAAGAGTTAGTTCCACTCTTTGGAATTGGTCGTTGGACAGTAGAAATGTTCCTTATATTTCAACTCGGTCGCCTCGATGTGTGGCCAGTAGATGATTTAGCAGTGAGGCGAGGTTGGGATAACTTGCACAAAAATACAGAACCAATCAAAGCCAAAGTACTTCAGCAATTAGGAGAACCATTTATTGGAATGAGAAGTGTTGTTGCCTGGTATTGCTGGAGGGCTTCCTAGCTCTTTACTGTAGACTCGCCTCAACGTTATTTGATACACATTTATTCTGATCAATAGGGAGCAGTTAGTGAATCCTGCAGAACTGCTCGGCTTTATTGGTGGCGGAATCGGTATGTTCTACGGACTTCCTCAAGCGTTGCGCATTAGACGTTTAGGTCACGGCGTGGGCGTGAGTTTACCTTCGTGGTTACTAACTTTTAGCGTGAGCATGTCATGGGCTGCATGGGGATTTGGAGCAAATTCACCTTCTGCATTAGTTATGAATATTTGTGGAGCGTTAGTAAATGGAAGCGTTGTTCTGGCAATCATGCCAAGTATGCGTAAAGCAATACTTTATTTGCTAACAATTACTGCAGCGCTTTGGTTCCTCATTCTTACACTTCCAGACCCAATCGTTTCAGCACTACTTATAGCTCTTGTTTTCTGCTTGGTGCCACAAGTTTTAGAATCATTGAGAAGCCTACAAAATGGAACCACCTCTGCAGTTTCAATAAAAGCACTAACTGTGGCGCTACTTAGCAACATCTTTTGGATTGCATACGCGTTTGTAAGAGAAATTCACCTCGTTTTTCTCACTTCGGGGATTGCTATGACCATGATTTTCATAGTTATGGCGCTGGAACTTTTAGCTCAAAGAAAATTGCGGCTTGCAGCTATTTCTGAACTAAAGCTCTAGCTTTCTTGAGCCAAAATTGCATCGTGGACATATTGCGCTAACCCACGTGCACGATCGTCGTAATATTTCTTGAATCGTTGATCTTGCACATACATCAGAGCTAAATTCTTCTGCATCTCAACGGAGCAGTCATAGAACCATTTAGTAATTGCTTCGCGGTGGGCTACTACCGCAGTCTGTGTTTCTGGTGAGTTAATCGACAAACTATTTCCGAATGCATATGCAAATTGTTCTGTAGCGGCTTCTTGGTCCACTTTTGCCAGTGCAAAATCTGCATGAGAATACTTGGAAGTGCGCTGGCTTGACTGACTATATTGAGCAGTATCACCCCAGCGCTCTTTGACCTCTTCTTCGAATTCGTTCATAGTTGAACTTTAGTGCCAAGGCAATTCTTCTTCTGTGGACCCGAGAAGATACGAATCGAAAAGAGTGGATCCTTAAGGTAATATTGCAGTAATTAAGGGGAGTACCTCACTACAGCTATCTCGTCAATACGGTGTAAAAACCCGGGACGCTGGCCGCGAAAGCGGTTAGGGAGACCTTGACCATGTAACCAATGGCTATCAAGGGGAGTATTCAATGAACGTTTCAATGTCAATCTGGGCAATCACTGTTGGGCTTATTTTATTGCTCATCACAATAGATTTACTCACAGCAAGTCGCAAACCACGAGATATCAAATTTCGTGAAGCCACAGTGTGGACACTCTTCTATGTAGCGATTGCCATTGGCTTTGGAGTATGGGTTTTGAATTACTTCGGCCCTAAGTACGGTACCGAATTCTTTGCAGCGTATTTAGTGGAGTATTCGCTATCAATCGATAACTTATTTATATTTGTAATCATTTTGACACAATTTGCTGTCCCTAGAAAAGACCATCAGAGAGTACTTCTCATCGGTATCGTGCTTGCTCTTATATTTAGAGCCGTCTTTATTGCCATTGGCGCTGTCGCTTTGGCAAATTTCACCTTTACCTTCGTAATCTTTGGAGCAATACTTATTTGGACAGGAATCGGACTCTTCAAGCATTGGGATGAAGATCCAGATCCAAGTGAAAATATGCTTGTTCGCACAATCCGTAAGAAAATTGCAATAGTCGATGAATATCACGGTTCTAAACTCTTCGTCAAAATTGAAGGTAAAAAATTTGCCACCCCTATGTTCCTCGTAATTATTGCGATTGGCTCAACAGACTTACTCTTTGCTCTAGATTCAATTCCTGCAACATTTGGAGTTACATCAGAGCCATTTTTAGTCTTTACAGCAAATGCTTTTGCTCTATTGGGGTTGCGCGCCTTGTATTTCCTACTCAAGGGTCTTCTCGATAAATTAATCTACCTATCTCTTGGACTCTCATTTATTCTCATGTTTATCGGATGTAAGCTCATATTGACTTATCTCCACGAGGTCTTCACTGAAGTTCCAAAGATCCCAACACCTGTTAGCCTTGGTGTTATTGCAACGATTTTGATTATTTCAACCGTGGCAAGTGTTATCAAGAGTAAAAAAGATCCAAGTGCCATAGCCCACGCAGGACGAATGAATGTTGAGGATAAAGAAGAAAACTAATGGCTAACTTCAAGAAATTATGGAAATCACTTCCACGCTCGGTTAGGCAACTCATTGTTTTAGTGATTGGTTCTACCCTGATTTTGGTTGGGTTGGCCTTGATTGTTTTGCCTGGACCTTTCACGATGCCATTAGTGATTCTTGGGCTTTTTGTCTTGGCAATCGAGTTTGCATGGGCAGAATCGCTACTAACCCGAGCAAAAAATCATGCAAAGAAACTTGATCCACGAAAGATGAAAAAATCTAAACCTGAAGATTTATAGCAGGAAGCATTTTTCTTCCTTGGTGCCCTGTAAAGGGAATCAGCCAACAAATTCAGGGTCATATTTTCGACCCTGATCATGAATGCAAGTTTTGTTATCAGTTACTTTGGCACATTCATCGCATAGCAAAACCAACTCATGACATGTTGCTGTTCGGCAGTTATAGAACTGCTTTGTAGGCGCTTTGCAACTATCGCACTCACCAATAACTTTTGCTTTAGGGGAAAAATCAATTGCAAGGCGATCATCGAATGTGAAGAGGGAGCCTTCCCATAAGCTGTCATCGCCATATTTTTTACCGTATCGGACGATCCCACCTTTGATTTGATAGACCTCTTTGAATCCACGCTTTTTCATGACGGAAGAAAGAATTTCGCAACGAATCCCACCAGTGCAGTATGTGATTACTGGCTTGTCTTTGATGTGGTCATACTTTCCACTTTCAATCTCTTCTACGAAATCGCGAGAGGACTCAGTGTTTGGAACAATTGCATTAGTAAATTTTCCGATTTTTGCCTCGAATGCGTTACGACCGTCGAAGAATATAACGTCGTCGCCACGCTCTGCAACGAGTGCATCTACCTCTTCAGGGCGAAGGTGAACTCCGCCGCCAACTACTCCGTTTTCATCTACTTCAATAATGTTTGGATCTCCAAATGCAACTAGTTCATCACGCACACGTACTTGAAGTCGTGGAAAGTCATTGCCAGTTCCACCAGACCATTTGAATTCCGTCTTCTTGAAACCAGGATAGAGCTTTGTTTTATGGACATATTTTTTGAGGTCATCCATATCGCCACCGAGAGTGCCGTTGATGCCATGTTTAGAAATAATGATCCGACCTTTGAGACCAAGAGTTTCACAGAGAGTCTGTTGCCAAAATCGCATTGCAGTGGGATCTGAAATTGGCGTGAAGCAGTAATAAAGGATTACTTTCTGCTCTGCCATGAGGCTAGTTTACCTTCACTTTATTAGCGAACAACCACGCGATAACGCTCGAGAGAGCTATCTGTTGCATAGGCAATGCGCACGCCGGCAGATTTAGAGGCGCTGAGTCCGTCGATTATTTGAGCGGTCAAGATTTCACCAGGTGCCACAACGGCAACACCTGGTGGATATGGAGCAATGAGATCTGC
>CAIZPZ010000055.1:0-8446 GCA_903934975.1 uncultured Actinomycetes bacterium
CGGTTGCAGTAAATACATATGAATCTGTTGCCAGTGATGTATCTATACGAGCCATTGTTAGCAACTCATCATCTTTCTTGAACTTCATTCCAATAACACCGCTAGTTGAACGCCCCATTGGTCGTAAGGATTCGTCATCGACTACAAAACGCAATGACATTCCCTTCTTGGAGACGAGTAGTAATTCATCTCCCACATTCATAAGCGATGCACTTACAACTTCGTCACTATCTTTTAGGGATATCGCAATAAGTCCGCCTGTGCGCGGTGAGTCGTATTCACTCAATGGTGTCTTCTTTACAAGACCGCTCCTTGTTGCAAGAACCAAGAATGGTGAAATTTCATAATCTTTGATTGAAAGAACTTGTGCAATCTTCTCATCTGGTTTGAATGCCATGAGGTTTGCAACATGTTGTCCTCGGGCATCGCGCCCCGCATCCGGTAATTCGTGAACTTTTGTGCGATACACACGTCCTTGGTTTGTAAAGAAGAGTAACCAGTCGTGAGTTGATGCAACAAAGAAATGATCTACAACATCATCTTCCTTGAGTGCAGCACCTTTTACTCCACGACCGCCGCGGCGTTGAGACCTGTAAAGATCTGCCATTGTGCGCTTTGAGTAACCACCACGAGTAATTGTTACAACTACATCCTGGTCAGGAATTAAATCTTCTGCAGAGAAATCACCCTCGCTTGCAACTATCTGCGTGCGGCGCTCATCGCCATATTTAGTAACTAACTCTTCAAGCTCTGTTTTGATTATTTCACGCTGTTTTTCAGGGCTTGCAAGGATTGCGTTGAGTTCAATGATGTCGGCCATGAGTCCTTCATATTCATCATTGATCTTCTGGCGCTCAAGTGCTGCAATTCTGCGCAACTGCATATCAAGAATTGCATTTGCTTGGATCTCATCAACATCAAGTAATTTCATCAAGCCTGTACGAGCTTCTTCAGGTGTTGTACTTGCACGAATCAAAGCAATGACGGCATCGAGGGCATCTAGCGCTTTGAGATATCCAAGAAGAATATGTGCGCGCTTCTCTTTTTCAACTAAGCGGAATTTAGTGCGGCGGACAATAACTTCTACCTGGTGGTCGATATAGAAACGAATAAATTCATCAAGGCGCAGTGTGCGCGGTACTCCATCGACGAGTGCCAACATATTCGCACCAAATGTGTCCTGGAGTTGTGTCTGCTTGTAAAGGTTGTTGAGTACTACTTTTGGAATCGCTGAACTTTGAAGCACAATAACAAGACGTTGTCCTAAACGCTCATTGCCTTCGTCGCGAACATCTGCAATACCTTTGATTTTTCCATCTTTGACAAGTTCAGCAATTTTTAGCGCAAGGTTATCTGGGTTTACTTGGTATGGAAGCTCAGAGATAACTAAACATGTTCGCTTATTTATTTCTTCTACTTGCACAACAGCGCGCATTGTGATTGATCCGCGTCCTGTGCGATACGCGCTTTCGATTCCTGTGCGGCCGACAATAAGTGCTTTTGTTGGAAAGTCTGGGCCTTTTACAATTTTTAATAACTGTGTAAGTAGTTCATCTGGTTTTGCCTCAGGGTGTGCAAGTGCCCAGGCAACACCCTCGCCGATTTCACGAAGGTTATGTGGTGGAATATTTGTAGCCATTCCAACTGCAATACCTGCGCTGCCATTTACTAATAAGTTTGGGAAACGACTTGGTAGAACTGTTGGCTCTTGAGATCGCCCATCGTAGTTCGCAACAAAATTGACTGTATCTTCATCAATATCGCGCATCATCTCCATAGCTATGGGAGATAGGCGAGCCTCTGTATAACGCATTGCTGCCGCTGGATCGTTACCAGGGGAGCCGAAGTTTCCATTGCCATCAATGAGTGGATAGCGCAGTGACCAATGTTGAGCTAAGCGAACAACAGTGTCATAAATAGCTCCATCTCCGTGCGGATGGTAATTACCCATAACATCACCGACGATGCGTGATGATTTGTAGTAACCCTTATCGGGGCGATATCCAGCGTCATACATTGCATAAAGAACGCGGCGGTGAACCGGTTTCAATCCATCTCTAATATCTGGAAGTGCGCGTCCGACAATAACGCTCATTGCATAATCTAAATAAGAGCGCGCCATCTCAACCTGGAGATCAACTGTTTCGATTCTGTCGAAATCTTTATTTTCTTCCATGGCGCTTCCTAGATATCCAAGAATCTAACATCTTTAGCATTTCGTTGAATAAATGCGCGGCGTTGTTCTACATCTTCGCCCATAAGAACAGAGAAGAGATCATCTGTTGCTGCAGCATCTTCTAGTGTTACTCGAATTAATACTCGGTGCTCTGGATCCATTGTTGTATCCCAAAGTTCTTTTGCTGGCATCTCGCCCAAACCTTTGAAGCGCTGAATTCCATCTTCTTTAGGTAAACGTTTACCGGCTTCAAGACCGAGTTTAATAAAGCCATCACGTTCGCGATCTGAGAATGCATATTGAACTGGTTCTTTACCGCCCCACTTCAATTTATAAAGGGGTGGTTGTGCAAAGTAAACATAACCGTGTTCGATAAGTGGGCGCATAAACCTAAAGAGAAGTGTGAGCAATAGGGTTCTAATGTGTTGTCCGTCGACATCAGCATCAGCCATCAAAATAATTTTGTGGTAGCGCAACTTCGCAATATCAAAATCATCATGAACGCCTGTACCCAGTGCTGTAATAAGGGCTTGTACTTCGTTGTTTTGTAGTACGCGATCAATTCGCGCTTTTTCAACATTAAGAATTTTTCCACGGATAGGTAGCACTGCTTGATTTCGTGAATCGCGTCCACCTTTAGTTGAACCACCCGCAGAGTCACCTTCAACAATGTATAGCTCGCATTTTTCAGGATCGGTCCATTGGCAATCAGCTAATTTTCCAGGCATTCCGCGGCCTTCTAGTAAGCCTTTGCGGTTGCGTGAAAGGTCGCGTGCTTTGCGTGCAGCTACTCGCGCTGCGGCGGCATCAATACTTTTGCGAACAATTTCTTTACCTTCTGTGGGGTTTTGTTCAAACCATGTTGCAAGTTCTTCGTTTACAACTTTTTGAGTAAATGATTTTGCTTCGGTGTTTCCAAGTTTAGTTTTTGTTTGTCCTTCAAATTGTGGCTCTGCTAATTTGATTGAGACGATTGCTGTGAGACCTTCACGAACATCATCACCTGTTAGGCGATCTTCCTTCTTGCGGATAAAACCTTGTTCTTCTCCAAATTTATTTACAATTGAAGTGAGCGCAGTTCTGAAACCTTCTTCGTGTGCTCCACCTTCATGTGTGTGAATGGTGTTAGCAAATGTATATACAGATTCTGTAAAGCCGGCATTCCATTGCATAGAAACTTCGAGCGCGATTTTTCTCTTTGTATCTTCAGAGCTAAAAGAGATGATTGATTTATGGGTTTCACCGCGTGTGGAGTTGAGGTGTTTTACAAAGTCTGCAATACCACCTTGATATTGGTAGCGAACAGTAAGTTGCTCGCCTTTTTCATCAACATGTCCTGGGCGCATATCTGTTAATGTGAGAATCAAACCTTTGTTGAGAAATGCCATTTCGCGAAAACGTGTTGAAAGAATTTCAAATGAGTAATCTGTTGTTTCAAAAATTTCCTCGGATGGCCAGAATTTAACTGTTGTTCCGGTTTTACTAGATTCATCGCCTTTGCGAACCGGTGCTGTTGGAACGCCAAGTTTGTAATCTTGATACCAAAAACTTCCATCTCGTTGCACAATTACCGAAAGATCAGAACTTAATGCATTTACGACAGAGACGCCTACGCCATGGAGTCCACCAGAGACTGAGTAACCACCATCTCCAAATTTTCCGCCGGCATGTAAAACTGTGAGCACAACTTCAAGTGCTGGTTTTTTTTCAACTGGGTGAATATCTACTGGGATTCCGCGGCCGTTATCAATTACTTCAACGCCACCATTTTCCATAAGCGTTACATTTATTTCAGAGCAGTATCCAGCGAGTGCCTCATCAACTGAGTTATCAACGATTTCATAAACGAGGTGGTGTAGTCCTCGCTCACCTGTGGAACCGATATACATGCCGGGGCGTTTGCGAACCGCCTCAAGGCCTTCGAGTACGGTGATCGCGCTGGCGTTATATGTGCCTGGCTTCTCGCTCACTAGACTCCTTTTGCCCTTAAAATGGCGCTAGAGGCGAATTTCCCATCTAGCGGTCTCTTATCCTATCGGTAAAACAAGAGTAGTAATACTCGTAAGAAGGCTTGGTGACCCTATTTGGCGCACGTTTGGCTTATGGGTGAGGGTTCCTACAAGAGAAGGTGAAGAAATAACCCTTTTTACGCTCAACCGTAGGTGTCGCGAGGACCTCGAGCGCCTCGAATTGTTCGGATCCCTTTTTTCCAATTTGGGGCATGGGGGCCGATGAAAACCAAGGATTCGACCAAGGCGCCTGAGGCGCTTTTTTGAATCGTTGCGAGTAATTCGTTAGAGACCATCGTGAGTTGTGTTGCCCATGCAGTTGAACTTGTTTGCACAGTAAGCACGCCCTCAAGAATTGAAAGTGGGGTTGTGTGTGAAGCGATATCAGCGCCGACGATTTCGGGCCACGTTGTATACAACGTTCCCTCTGCAATCCCGCCTTTCCAATCTCGTTCTTGAATAAGATTTGTTACTAGATCGCTAATCAGTTCTGGGTCACCATTATCTTTTCGTTCTTTTTGCACAATAGGAGCAGTGGTTCTAAATTTTTTTGAGTATCCCGTCTTAAAACTTTTGAAAAGGTCAATAGCTAAATCGCGTTTGGACATTAGCTTTTTCCTTTCTTTACTAAACCGGGTGTTACATAATATTTCTCACTCAAAAGTTCTTTTGGTAGATCTGCTTCTACAGCAGTTGTGATGATTGTTTGCTCGGCAATTGTTGTCGCGTGAATGAGTTGTTCTCTTCTAGAGATATCTAGCTCTGCGAAAATATCATCAAGTATTAAAATTGGTTCTGAACCATCATTTTTCAATAAATTAAATGAGGCTAACCGCAGGGAGATTGCCATCGACCATGATTCTCCGTGGCTTGCATACCCTTTTGCCGGGAAATCCCCTAGGTGTAACTCTAAATCATCTCTGTGCGGGCCGATAAGTGAGACTCCACGCTCTATCTCTTGATAAGCAACTTCTTCCAACCGCGCGGAAAGTGCAATTGTGTTATTTTCAAAATTAGAGGAGACGCCTTCGGTGCTGCATTTATAAGCAATAGATGCTTTTTTTACTTCGTTTAGTTGTGCGTAGTTTGTTGTGACAAAAGGATTGAGTGCTTCAACTAAAGCAACTCGCTCTGCTGTAAGCGCTGCTCCAAATTTTATAAGTTGTTCATTCCAAGGAATAAGAGCGCTCTGTGATGATCGTGTTTTTAGAAGAGCGTTACGCTGTTTTACAACTCGTTCATAGTCGGCGATTACTCCAGCTAGGCGCGGGCTACGTGTAATAAGTAAGCGGTCTAGGAAATCGCGCCGGGTTGATGGATCTCCGCGCACTAAATCCAAATCTTCAGGAGAGAAATAAATAATCTGGCAGGCGCCTAATATCTCGCGTTGACTCCGTGTTGGGTTTTGGTTGAGTCGGGCGCGATTGGCTTTATTGAGATTGATCTCTAGATCGACCTGAAGGGTGCGCCCATCTTTTTCTATCTCTGCACGAATTATTGCTTGTGTTGCGCCAAGGGTAATAAGGGGTTGGTTGCTTGACACGCGATGTGATGAGAGAAAAGCTAAATAAATAAGTGATTCAGCGATATTGGTTTTGCCTGAACCATTATCTCCAATAAAAGTACTTACGCCTTTTTTTAGTTCCAACTTTAATTTCGGGTACGAGCGAAAATTAGTTAGCTCTAATTCATTGATGCGCACGTGTAGCTCCTAAATATTTTTAGGAGGCGTAACGCATAGGCATGAGAAGGTAGCGGTAGTTTTCAATTGCCGCGCCCGCTGGTTCCTTTTTACCCATTAAAATTGCTGGCTTGTTTGGACCAGTAAATGAAATTTGTACAAAAGGTGTGCCTATTGCTTGAAGGCCATCAGCTAAGAAAACAGGGTTGAAAGCGATTGAAATATCTTCACCGTTGAGAAGGATTGAAATCTCTTCAGTTGCTTGTGCTTCTTCGCCAGCACCTGCTTCAAGAGATAGTGATGTTCCTGAAAATTCCAAACGGAGCGGAACAGTCTTATCTGTAACAAGGGCTACCCGGCGTACAGAATCTAAAAATGGTGCAACTTCAATAACAGCAGTTGTTGTCACATCTTGTGGGAGTAAATGACGGTATGGGGGAAATGTTCCATCAAGCATTCGTGACGTCATTGTTTTTCCATCGCCCGCAAAACCAGCAAGTCGATCGTTGCTTGTTGTTGGTGCAAATGAAATAGAAACGTTTTTTGAGTGTGTGAGCGATTTTGCGGCATCTGCAATTGTTCGTGCGCGCATAAGTGCTGTGAGCGAAAGGTTTGGTGTGGTTGGTTCCCATTGGATTTCGCGAACAGCAAGACGGTAGCGATCGGTGGCCGCCAAAGTGACACTCTCTTCGTTTATCTCAATATGCACACCTGTCAGTGTTGGAAGTGAGTCATCACGGCCTGCAGCGATTGCGACTTGCGCAACAGCTGTTGCAAATGTGTCACTTGGTACTACACCTGTAGATGCTGGTAGTTCTGGCAAGTTTGGATATTCAGTGATTGAAAGAGTTGGTAATGTAAATTTTGCGCTGCCACTTGTTACAAGGACGCGAGATCCATTGAGTGCAAAAGTAATTGGTTTATTTGGTAGCGAGCGACAGATTTCAGCGAGTAGTTTTCCAGGAACTAAAACTTTTCCTTTTTCTTTTATTTCTGCTGCGAAATGTGACTTACTTGCAGTCTCTAAATCCGAAGCGGAGAGAAGTACATCATCACCACTTGCATCGATAACAATTCCAAGAAGTTCTGTTTTTATAGGGCGGGTTGAAAGGCTTCGGGAAACCCAATTGACGCCATCAACGAGTGCGCTTTGTTCGACTGTAAATTTCACTAGCTTCTCCCTGTATTTGTTATTTGAAAGTCTTTCATAGTTTGTGGGTTCGCCACAGAGTGGGTTTTATCTATATATAAGTAGTAGTAGTAACTAGAGAGCTTTTCTGTGGATAAGAACGAAAAGTCCACCTCGCAAGCCTTATTGAATCTTTTATAGATGTGGGAAAACCAAAGAAAGCTGTGGGTAGAAAAGAATGAAAACTCAACGCTTGCCACAAAGAACTTCCCTTCTCCCTTGATCCGAAAAGATACCCACAGAAATTCTGTAGATACCCACACTTATCCACACCTTTTCCCCAACTGGGGGTAAAAAGGATTATTTAGGCGAAAACCCCTAAATCGGACTTTTTACTAGGTACGTGCCTGTTGTTTGATCCGGTTGGTCAACTCTGTGACCTGGTTATAGATCGAACGACGCTCTGCCATAAGTTGGCGAATCTTGCGGTCTGCATGCATCACTGTTGTGTGATCACGTCCCCCGAAAGTTTGACCAATTTTTGGAAGAGAAAGATCTGTCAACTCACGACATAAATACATAGCGATCTGGCGAGCATTTACTAGAACGCGAGAACGCGATGTTCCACAAAGATCATCGAGTGTAAGGCTGAAATAAGCAGCGGTTTGAGCCATGATCGTGGCCCCTGTTATTTCAGGAGTTAGTTCATTAGGAATTAAATCTTTCAAAACAATTTCAGCAAGTGATAAATCGACACCCTGGCGATTCAAACTAGCAAAAGCGGTAACGCGGATAAGGGCGCCTTCGAGCTCGCGAATATTTGTAGAAATCTTGCTTGCTATATATTCCAAAACATCATCAGGTGCGTTCAATTTATCCTGCGCTGCTTTTTTACGAAGAATCGCAATACGTGTCTCAAGTTCCGGCGGTTGAATATCTGTAATCAAACCCCACTCGAAACGAGAGCGCAGACGGTCTTCCAATGTTGTCAGTTGTTTTGGAGGACGATCACTCGAAATAACAATCTGTTTGTTCGCGTTATACAAAGTGTTGAAGGTGTGGAAGAACTCTTCTTGGGTACGCTCTTTGTTTTCCAAGAACTGAATATCATCAACAAGCAAAACATCTAAATCGCGATAACGACGCTGGAAAGCAGAGGCTTTATCGTCGCGAATCGAGTTAATAAAGTCATTAGTAAATTCTTCACTTGATACATAACGAACTCGCACACTGCCATATAACTCTTTTGCATAAGCACCAATTGCGTGTAGCAAGTGAGTTTTTCCAAGACCCGATTCACCATAAATAAACAATGGGTTATATGCCTTTGCAGGTGCCTCAGCGACTGCAACAGCTGCGGCATGTGCAAAGCGATTAGATGCACCAATAACAAAAGTTTCAAAAATGTAACGAGGATTAAGTTGTGATTGTTCCCCGCCTTTGGTGATCGA
>CAIZPZ010000056.1:0-4735 GCA_903934975.1 uncultured Actinomycetes bacterium
AAAGAGACAGAGGATCCTTCAGAATTTCTTGAAGCGCTACGTTTCGATTTAGGCTCACCTGAAGTATTCGTCTTCACTCCAAAGGGCAGTGTGATAGCCCTTCCTGGTGGATCAACGCCTGTTGATTTTGCATATTCAGTTCACACAGATGTTGGAGATCGATGCGCAGGAGCAAAGGTCAATGGACGCCTCGTACCACTTGAGTCCAAGTTAGCTAATGGTGATGTAGTTGAGATCGTTACCAATAAAAGTGATTCCGCAAGTCCAAGTCGTGACTGGCTCAACTTCGTAAAGAGTCCAAGAGCGAGATCAAAGATTAAGGCCTGGTTTAGTAAAGAGCGTAGAGAAGAAGCAATTGATGCGGGACGTGAATCGATTGCACGCCAGATGCGCAAAGCGGGACTTCCCTTGCAAAAGATTTTTGCCGGCCATTCTCTACTTGAGTTAGCGCATGAACTTCGTTACACAGATATTGAAGCTCTTTATTCGGCAGTTGGTGATGGTCATGTTTCTGCCGCATCGATAATCGAGAAACTAGTTGCATCAATGTCGCTAGAGGACTCTCATCCCGAACCAACAATGGACGTTCTACCAACTCATGTAACTTCGTCAAGGCGTTCCAGTAATGCCGTTGAGGTAATTGGCGTTGGTGATGTTTTGGTAAAACTTGCTCGATGCTGCACGCCAGTTCCTGGTGATTCAATTATGGGTTTTATTACTAAAGGCAGTGGTGTCTCAATACATCGCGCAGACTGCATCAATGCAGATGATCTGCGTTCCACGCAAAACGAGCGGGTTGTAGAAGTTCGCTGGCGCGCAGGTGCGGCGAGTGTATTCCTTGTCAATATTCAAGTTGAAGCCCTAGATCGTCCATCTTTACTTGCAGATGTGACTAGAACTCTTTCGGATCAGCATGTAAATATCTTGAGTGCATCGGTGACTACATCAAAAGATAGAACAGCATTCTCGCGATTTACCTTTGAAATGGCAGATGCAAAACATCTCGATGCGGTATTGGCGGCAGTGCGCACCATTGAAGGTGTATACGACGTTTATCGAACCACTAATAACTAGTAGTTAGTTGAATTCAGCTAAACCCTTTTCGGCCTCTGCGAGCCAAACGCGTCGAGCGGCTGCAGATTCGAGAGCCTCTGCAGCCTTCTTTGCATTTCCAGCAGCAGTTGCCTTCGCTGCGGCTTTTTCATAATTTTCAATTGCATCGCTGAGTTGGCGAACCACTTCATTGGCACGCGCCTTTGCAGCAGGATCAGTCTTGCGCCATACCTCTGCCTCTGCTGCTTTGATCGCTTCTTCAACAACTCGCACGCGAGCATCGAGCGCGCTGCGCTTGTCGCGATGAGTCATGCCGATCTTTTCCCATGAACGAAGGTGTTCGCGAAGCGCGTTTTTAGCTTCTTTCAAATCTTTGATTGGAAGAAGTGCCTCGATGAGAGGGAGTAGTTCTTCGCGCTTTGCAAGATTTGCAGCCATAGTCACATCACGCTTTTCTAGGTCAGCGATTTTTGCTGCAAAGAATGCATCTTGAGATTTTTTGAACTTCGCCCACAATTTTGTGTCATCACTTGGCTTGCCACGTCCAGCGGCTTTCCAGGCATCCATAAGAGTTTTGAATTGACGAGCCGTTGCTACCCAATCAGTTGATGTTGCAAGTTTCTCGGCTTGTGCAACGAGCTCTTTCTTGGCATCACTTACTTTGCTCTGCGTCGCTTCTAGGGAGGCAAAGTGAGTGCGGCGACGCTTATCAAACTTATTGCGCGAACTTGAGAATCTCTTCCAGAGATCGCCATCGGCCTTCTTATCTAAACGTGGTGCAAGCTTCCATTCGTCTAGTAGTTGCTTGAGACGATCACCTGTTACTTTCCAATTTTCTGACATGGCAAGAGATTCAGCCTCAACAACAATCTTCTCTTTCTCTACGAGAATCTGTTCACGTCGAGCGCTTTTTGCTGCAACTTCTGCAGCCTTCTTTGCCTCATATGCTTCGCGATGACCCTCAATGAGTGGCTCTAACTGTTCGACCGATGATGCTAGGGCTGCTAAATCTCCAACACCATTGAGTTCGCGTACTTGATCGCGCAACTTCTTGACAGCGATGTGAGCATCGGAGGGAACCATGGCGCCACTTTTGATGCGTGCGGCGAGAAGTGCGATTTCACCTGCGACTAATTCAAATTTTCTTACAAAGTATGCGAGCGCTTCTTCTGCGCTTTTACCTGGATATGAACCAACTGCTTTTTCACCATCAGGAGTTCTTACGTAAACCGTTCCATCTTCAGCTACTCGACCAAATTGTGCAGGATCTCCGATAAGAGCACTTGCAGCAGAGGGAGCAATTGATTGTGGGTTGAAGTCGGACATGGTTTATGTTCCTTTCAGCGCGGTGATCTCTTCGAGACCTTCGCTATGGTTTCAACTCCTAAATCGTTGGACTTAGGTAGCGGTGATGGATGAAGCGTTGTGAAGGGCTAAAAGGTACCCTGTCTCATGGGGTTAGCGTCAATCGCCTCTATCCGAGGAATAATTCGAGCGTGATTTTGAGAGATTTAGGTGCCAGTAATGCTTGTTGAAGGCTTTGCAGCTCCGATGTTTGCCACAAATACCTGGATTATCGCCCCTAGTCAAGGTAGTGAATGCCTGATCTTTGATGCGGGAATGCCAGATACTTCTAAAGAGGTAGAAGAAATTGTTGAGAGATTCAAACTAAAACCAGTTGCCATTATTGCTACTCATGGCCATCTAGATCACACATTTTCAATTCGACCAGTTGCGGATGGATATTCAATACCGGCCTATATCCATAGTGAGGATCGACAATTGCTCAAGCACCCAAAGAGAGCGCTGAGTGCAGAATTTGCTGCGACATTGGATGAGATGGACTTTGTTGAACCAGACGATGTTAGAGAATTACGCAATGGTGATGCCGTTGAGATTGTGGGTATGAGAGTGAAAGCTTTTCACACCCCTGGTCACACCCGTGGCTCAATGATCTTTACGATCGATGATGAAATATTGGTCAGCGGAGATGTGCTCTTTGCTGGTTCTATTGGACGCACTGATTTACCTACAGGGTCCGCCAAAGATATGGAAGAGAGTTTGCGAAACAAGATCATGCCACTTGATGATGTATTGCGAGTATTACCTGGTCATGGCCCAGAGACGACGATCGGGCATGAACGTCGTACTAATCCATACCTGAAGAACTTTTCTCAACCGGCAAATAAAAATAAGGGGCGCTTCTAAATGAAGAAGGAGAAAATCCAAGCCCCTAAAGGAGTTAGCGAATACGTTCCTCCGGCCTCACGCGAATTTGAATGGGTGCGTGATGGACTAATAACACCTGCGCGCTTAGCAGGATATTCACTGATGGAACTTCCAGTCTTTGAAGATACTCAACTCTTTACCCGTGGCGTTGGTGAATCAACAGATGTAGTTTCAAAAGAGATGTACACCTTTGAAGATCGAGGCGGACGATCAATAACTTTGCGTCCTGAAGGAACAGCGGGCGTGATGCGCGCAGTTATCGAACATAATTTGGATCGCGGACAATTACCTATCAAAGTTTGGTACAGCGGTGCTTTCTTTCGTGCCGAAAGACCACAAGCAGGTCGCTTTAGACAATTTTATCAAGTTGGAATTGAAGCTATTGGACTAGATGATCCAGCAATTGATGCAGAAGTTATTGCAATAGCTGATCAAGGTTTCAAATCTCTTGGTCTAAAGCGCTATCGATTAGAGATCACATCACTTGGTGATAGTGCTTCACGCGCTGCCCACAGAATCGAACTTGATAAATTCATTGCGACTCTAGATTTGGATGAAGCAACTTCTGCTCGTGCGAAGATAAACCCTCTTCGCCTCTTTGACGACAAACGCGAAGAGATGAAAAAGATGATGGCTAAAGCACCATTGCTGATGGATTTTCTATCGGATGAATCACGTGCGCAATTTGCGCAAGTCCAAGAGCATTTGAATCACCTCGGTATTGCTTATGTTCTCAATCCTCATATGGTTCGCGGACTCGATTATTACACCGGTACTACTTTTGAATTTATCCATGAAGATCTTGGTGCGCAATCGGGTATCGGTGGCGGTGGAAGATATGACGGCCTCATGGAGCAATTAGGTGGTCAATCCCTTTCTGGAATCGGATTTGGATTAGGTGTAGATCGTGCATTGCTCGCAGCTCAAGCTGAAGGCCTTGTGCCAAAAGATTCCTTCACCTCGGACTTATTTGTAATTCCATTAGGAGAGAGAGCTAAAAGTGAAGCGCTAGTTCTTGCAACGCAATTGCGAAATCGTGGTCACGTTGTTGAGATTGCATTTGGTGAGCGCGCTCTCAAAGGCGCAATGAAGGCGGCTGATAAAAGTGGCTCAAAATATGTCATTGTTTTAGGGGAAACCGAATTAGCATCGGGCAGCGTTGAACTCAAAGAGATGTCTAGTGGAGTTTCAAAATCAGTTACGATTAGCGCCTTACACGAAGCGCTCTCAACCCACTGATCGGAAATGTTGAACTTATTATGATGAGAACTCATGGCGCAGGAACGCTTCGCAAAAGTGATGCCGGAAAAGTAGTAACACTTGCAGGGTGGGTATCTCGCCGTCGTGATCATGGCGGCGTTGCATTCATAGATTTTCGCGATGCCACAGGTTGGGTTCAAGTCGTCATTCGTGATGAAGTAATGGCTGGTTCCCTACGCGCTGAATGGTGCCT
>CAIZPZ010000057.1:0-2396 GCA_903934975.1 uncultured Actinomycetes bacterium
ACTACCCAAAATAATCACTGCTGGCTTGGTGCGAGGACGAACTTCACTCTCTTCCTCATAACTTGAATAGTGATAGGGAGTAAAAGCTTCGAACTCAGCAGCGCAGGTATCAACTGTTTTATAGACAGGTCTAATTCCTAAATGGTGGCGCGCCTTGCGTACATCTTCCTCAGATACACCCCGAAGCGATGCAATTTGAGCATCTGAGAAGGAAAATTCCTTAGCGATCTTGATCAATTCAGGAGTTAGTTCTCCAGGTTGAGCTATCTGTTTCGCTCTTTCATTTATCATTTCGATTTGTCGCAAATACCAGCGATCGATCTTTGTTGCTTCAAACATTTCATCTATTGATGCGCCAAACCAGAGTGCTTTTTGAACTTGTTGCAATCGATACTCGGTTGGAATCTTCGAGGCGCTGACCAATGCTTGGCGTTCGGCAATAGAGACATTACTTGGCCATGTGAAAATGGCCTCTTTCCTTTCGAGAGAACGTAACGCCTTCATCAATGCTTCAGGAAATGATCGCCCAATAGCCATTGCCTCGCCCACGCTCTTCATCGTTGTCGTAAGGCGAGGATCTGCATCAGGGAATTTTTCAAATGCGAAGCGCGGCATTTTTACTACTACGTAATCCAACGTTGGTTCAAAAGAGGCAGGAGTTACCTTTGTGATGTCATTTTGAATTTCATCAAGGGTGTAACCAATTGCTAACTTTGTGGCAATCTTTGCTATCGGGAATCCAGTTGCTTTAGATGCTAATGCACTCGATCGAGAAACTCGCGGATTCATCTCGATCACAATTATTCGACCAGTATCAGGATTTACCGCGAATTGGATATTGCACCCACCTGTATCAACGCCAACTTCGCGGATAATATCCATAGAAAGGTCGCGAAGCTTTTGATATTCAACATCTGTAAGCGTCATTGAAGGTGCCACAGTAATTGAATCACCAGTGTGTACCCCCATAGGATCCAAATTTTCGATACTACAAACGATGACTACGTTATCTAGACGATCACGCATGACTTCGAGTTCATACTCTTTCCAACCAATGATGGACTCCTCTAGAAGGACTTCCGAGGTTGGGCTATGGCGAAGACCAGCTCCAGCAATTTGATGCAACTCTTCCTCAGTAAATGCGATTCCTGAACCGAGGCCACCCATAGTAAATGAAGGGCGGACAACAACTGGGTAATTCAGAACTTTCACTGCTTCCAAAATCTCTTCCATAGTATGACAAATGGCAGAACGCGCCGACTCTCCTCCAACTTTCTCAACAATGCCGCGGAAGAGTTCGCGATTTTCTCCACGTTCGATTGCATCCACATCAGCACCGATAAGTTTGACGCCATATTTAGTTAGCGTTCCTCGCTTGAATAAACCAATAGCGGCATTGAGAGCGGTCTGTCCCCCTAGTGTTGCAAGGACCGCATCTGGTTTTTCTTTCGCAATGATTTTTTCAATGAATTCAGGTGTAATCGGCTCGATGTACGTTGCATCTGCGAATTCAGGATCAGTCATAATTGTTGCAGGATTAGAATTGACGAGAATCACTCGAATTCCTTCCGCACGAAGAACACGGCAGGCTTGCGTTCCAGAATAATCAAACTCGCATGCTTGTCCGATAACTATGGGACCACTGCCGATTACCAAAACACTTTTGATCGAATTATCTAGTGGCATCAAGCACCAACCCCGCTGCGATGCACGTTGCGATATTTACTCATCAAATCAATAAAGCGATCAAAAAGATAGGAAGCATCGTGTGGACCAGCTGCCGCTTCAGGATGATACTGAACGCTAAAGGCACCACGCTCTAGAAGTTGCAGCCCTTCAACTACCCCGTCGTTGAGACAGACATGAGTAACTTCTCCAGGACCATACACAGTTGAAAAAATTGCATCAGTAGGGGCTTTCAAAGCAAAGCCGTGGTTATGCGCTGTGATTTCAACACGCTTAGTATTTTTATCCATAACTGGTTGATTGATTCCACGATGACCAAATTGCAATTTATAAGTTTCAAATCCAAGAGCGCGACCTAAAATTTGGTGACCAAAACAAATTCCAAAGATAGGAATTTCTGCATTGAGAATTTCTCGAACCGTTTCAACAACATCCTGCATCGTCGAGGGATCACCTGGTCCATTTGAGAGAAAAACACCATCAGGATTGAGCGCCTTTATACTCTCAATAGTTGAGTTATAGGGAACCACATGAACTTCTACGCCGCGTTGCGCTAAAGCACGTGGAGTGGCCGCTTTAATTCCAAGGTCAATTGCCACAACTTTGAATTTCTTCTCACCTATTGCTTTGACGACATAGGGCTTATCAGTTGAAACATCCTCACACAGATATGCCCCAGTCATTGCAGGAACTTTTCGAACTTCAACAAC
>CAIZPZ010000058.1:0-4681 GCA_903934975.1 uncultured Actinomycetes bacterium
ATTAGCAACCATGTAAGCCATGATCGAAACGGAAGTGAGAGCAGTGATCATCAATAACAAAATAATTACAACAAGTAATTTCGTTGAATTCGAGCGATCCGCGGTAAACACGGATGAAGATAAGCCCTGATTGAATTCATCGATTGCATTATCTATTGAATCTTTATCTTCAAGAGTTACTAACTTATCTGGATCGCTCCAATAGCCATGAGCCATACGAACATCGAAAGTATCAATATTCTTCGTGTAATCAAGGGGCAAGATTGCAAGATCTTGAATATCTCCATTGTCATCGGTATATGAAGCACTTACCGGAACTTCAAAAGCATAAACATCGAGTGGGTACCAGGCCACTTGCGAACGGTTTGACTCCCCTGGTTGCTGATCAATCTGTAAATCAAAACCACCTACTGGAACATCTTTTTTGAATTCATAGAGATTGCTACCGCCATTACTCGCACCAATGACAGAGTCGACGTGCAGTAATACATCTTTCTTTGGTAACCAACCACTCTTGAACCTATAACCTACAGCTTCAGAATTTGGCCACGGCAAGATTCGAGCCTCTGCAGTTCCTTTGAGTGGATCTACACCAGTGATTTGCATAAGAACTTCAAGGCGATCCTCAGAACTCTTCTCAATCAACGCATCATCGATAGCGTATGCATCTCCGCTAGGATTTTGAGAAATAAGAACGATTATCGCAATATAGAAAACAAAGATAGCTATAAAGCTTTGAACAAATCTATTGCGTAGATATTTCATTGCTATCCCTTTTTCTTATATCCATTCGGACACTTTGGATTTACCCCGGTTACTTTCTTTGTAACCTTTCCTTTGATACAGGAAATTGTATTCTTCTTTGCGGTTGCTTTTGCTGTAACCGAAGGAGTCGGTGTAGGTGTTGGAGTTACAGTCGGCGCTGGAGCTGGCTCTGGTTCTTGAGTTAATTTCGCTTTGATTACCGGAGTCGAGAACTCAAAGTTTTTAGCTTGCAAATAAACCCAGCCATTTTTCTCACCCATAACAGTTGTTGCTACTTGAGGCGTTCCATCAGCGCTAGTAATCGCAATTGTTGCGTTGATTGGGGCTTTAGAGAAACCATAAACGCAACGAGCAACATCAGAGCGCATCACAAGATCATATGAGCCCTTGAACACAGATTTATCAGTTGCATAGTGAGGCGCACCCACCTTGTATTCCAAAGTTCCTTCAGCTTTGTTAAATGATGGAGGTCCAGCTGAATATTGAGTTGAATTTGTGGTGACAATTCCTGTGACATTTTCTTTATCAGTGAAGCAAGCATTTGAACCCACTCGTTCACTTGTCGAGAGTGTCCTAACACTCCAATATGAAAGCAGAGCAGTTGCTTGATCATTTAGAAATGGTAGCCAAAGCTTGAGTTCATCCATTCCCCATGGCGCAGAAGCATCTATTTTATTGATCACATTTCTTTTTAGTGGATCATCATTTTCTGCTGTCCTGCCACCAGGCGCTGCATTAAGCGGATCATTTTTAAACCTATCAGAATTTTTATATGCACCAGTCTTTACATCGTATTGTGATTTCAGCTCGTCGGGCATTTGCGGATAGTTATACATCTTATAAATAGCAGGAACCGCAACCGGATTAGCTGTTATCTCTATTGTTGAATAATCCGCTTCCTTCTTGATTTGAATTTCAGGATCACTCATGCGTCCATGCATCCAACCTGATGGAATTTGCTGCATTTTTACGGTGACGTAGTAACGAATATCTGCAGGGAATGCATAACGCTGTGCGCACAATCCTTCTTTAGTTGAATCTGCAACGCAAAAGTTATTTCCTTGAACGCCCGGTCCAGAAACCAACCATGTATCTTTTCCGGTTGGGTTTCCAGCAACACCTTTTAGCACTTTTACAAAACCATATTCATTGCACGCGCCACCACAATTATAATTGTTGTTTTCAAGCTTTACTGGATACATACGAATAGTAAAATCCTGCAATGAAATCGAACTTAAGCTAGTACCGCTTCCTTGTAAAAGAACCGAAAGAAAATATGTGTTTCCTCCATCGTGCGGTGCTTGTGGAATTGTAAAGAGTGAACCTGCTACTCCACTCGGTAATTTATAGGCTGAATTTCCAACATATTCATTTTGAGCTTTTGACGGAAAATATCTAGAAAATACCCCACTTGCTTTCTTTCCGGATGCATCAATAGTTCCAAAATCTAAAGTGCAATTTAGATCTTTACTATCTTTGCAAAAAGGAATTACGGCCTGAAACGAAACATTTCCAGAAGAGCACTTTGAATCTTCCAAGCTCGTACAAGTCGGATCTTCATCGTTATATTTCGACCAGTTTTCGTTTTTCACCAAGTATGAAACGGGATTACCAATGTCCGTGTCTAGAAATTGCTGAACATGTTGCCCAAGTTCACCATCATTTGGAATAGACCATGAACGGCCGGGGTCACCAACGGAACTCGTAGCTGCGTTCACTGAAGTTACAGAACCCACTCCAATAAAGAAGGCAATCGCAATTGCTGCTACAGATTTAGATTTCATGGCCCCTATTTCTCTTTTTGAATCTTAGAGAAATCGTTCCCGGCTAGTAATTTCTTACCAACCGGGAACGATTATTTCCCTAGTTTCTCACCCAAGGAGAGTGAAGTGATTGTGTTACTTCTTCTTGTAGCCCTTTGGACATACAGGCTTTACTGCAGTGATCTTCTTAGTCGACTTACCTTGTACGCAAGTGATAGTTGACTTAGGAGCAGTTGCCTTTGATGGCTTGTAGCCAGGCTTGATACCAATCTTCAACTTAGGTCGTGAGAATTGGAATCCGGAGACGTCGATGATGATCTTTCCGTTCTTCACCGAAATCTTGCTAATTGCTGCAACGCTTCCGCCAGCCTCTGTTGTTACAGAGACATTGAGTGCAGTTGCTGCATCATTTGGATTTGTCATTCCCCACAAGAGTGCAGCATCCGCTGTTGGGATGATTGCCTTGTAGAAACCACGGTTGACAGTGACACCATCTGGTGCAAAGTGTGGTGCTGCAGTTGTCCATGTGAAGCTCTTTGTATCTTCGCTCCACACTGGTGTACTCAATTCGCAGACACCATTTGAACCAACATACATATCACCTGATGTACCTTCGACGCCGAAGCCCGACATGTCATCATTTGATGGAAGGACGATTGCCTGGAATTGGCGAACGTTCGCCTTTGAAACTCCAGTTTCTCCCTTACAGTCTGCGATCTTTGCTGCTAATGGAACTGTTACTGGTGTACCAGTGATAGTAATAGAGGTGTATTCACCTTCATTTTTTCCATCAACAATGACGTCAACACCTACTGCAACAGTTACGCCAGGCTCCATTTCACCAGTGCGAACCTTTGCAGAAATGACGATATCTGGATCAAGACTTGTTGCATATGCCTTGTTACCAACTTGACCTGCAAGATTTACTTTCTTGTCAGCTCCAGTAAGTGTTGGCAATACATCGATCATCAAGATATTTGTGAACTCGTTAGCAGATTTCGCTTCAATATAAAGTCCGTCATATCCAAGTGAACCAAGGTTGAGACCTTGCCAGTCTGGACTTGTCCAGCGACCTGGAAGAACGCGACCCGCTTCAGTTGGTTGACCAACTGCTGTTGCAGGATCTGGTGCAAGTGGTGCAGTTGCTGCAAGTTCTGCAGCTTCTACAGTCTTGGAATCTGTTCCTGTAGCAGCAGCTGTTGTTGCAGCGGCTGCATCTGTTGCAGCTGCTGGCACGGTTGCAACTGTTCCAGCAACTGCCCAACCATTGACGAGTGCATTCTGGCTAACCCAAATAGGAATAATGATTCCCTCTGTTGCACCAAAAGTCTTTGTAGCTGCATCGTAAGTTGTTCCCCATACAGGGCGTTGCTGAAGAGCTGAAATTTCAGCCAAATCAAGATATGTACCAGTGGTAAACATCTTATTCTGTGCTGCTGCTTCTGCAGGTGTTGCATGGAAGAAAATAAACTTTACTTCGTTATCTAGCATAAATACGTTTGAGCCCTTATAGCAATCGCTAAATGGCTTCTGGGTTGCTTTTCTAGTTGCTTGATCCCAGCAATCAACAGGATAAGAATATGAATCTACTGCCTTGTTGATATCAAATACTTTTGTTGCAGGATCATATTTTGCACCTTGTTCTGGGTGTTTAGCGGTACCAAGTAGCGCTGAAAGATCTTGAACAACCATCTTTCCTGATGTTAAAACATCGCGCTGATACTGTGACATCCACCAGTTATTATCTACAACCTTGCCATTGACGATCTTGGCAACTGGAGCAAAGAAATCTGCTGGAGTCTTCTTCATTGGAACTTCTGCACCTGAAGGTACATAGACCAATGGAATTTTTCTTCCATTTGAATCTGTGAGCGTCAATGATTCAACGCAGTAAATACCATTTGAAACTGCGCATGCTTGCATCGCAGTCTTTGGGACTCGAATCGTTGCTGCGTTAGCTGGCGCTATCGCAACAATGAGCCCCGCGAGTAATGCGAGAACACTTGTTCCCGCGATAATAGTTTTTTTCACTTCATTCCCCTTAGAGATATGGCGATGCTCAGCCGGGCGCTGGCAACACAGTGTTCACCGTACCTTTGAGGCGATTTTATGCGGATATCAGGGGTATTCCCAGCAGCAAATTGAGCGTGAAT
>CAIZPZ010000059.1:0-1570 GCA_903934975.1 uncultured Actinomycetes bacterium
CTGGGAATGTGTCTAGAAATTGCTGCACATGCTCGCCAACTTGCCCATCATTCGGAACTGACCAAGTTCTTCCTGGGTCTCCTACAGATGGAACTGATGCATCACTTGAGGCGGCAAAGCCAATGGTGATTGCAAGGATACAGAGGATTGATAGAGATTTCTTCATGGTTCCTATTTCTTTCGGTATCCGCTTGGGCATTTAGGAGTTACTGCTGTTACTTTCTTTATCTTCTTACCTTTGATACATGAAATCGTGGCCTTCTTCACTTCCTTGACTTCCTTGACCTGCGAGAGTGAGACTCGAACAGTTGGGCTAGAGAATGTGAAGTTATATGCAGCCAAAGTGAGCCACCCGTTCTTCTCATTTACTTGTGTTGTTGCTGTACTTGGTTCGCCATTTTCAGATGTAATCGAAACGGTGGCGCTGACAGGTGCCGAGGTGAACCCATAAATACAACGGGCAATCTTTGAAGACATGATCAGTTCGTATGTGCCCTTGAAGACGGTGGTGCCATCGGCTTCAAAGTGAGTTGAAGCAACTTTGTAGTCGAGGAAGCCATCTTGGAACTTTGGTGGACCGTCTACATACATCGTTGAGTTGGTAGTTACTACCCCTGCAAGACTCTTACTTTGGCTAAGGCATTCGCCTACTTTTCCATCGCCATTCTGACTCATTGTCCCGATGCGCCATTCAGTTGGCATTGCTGAAGCTTTATCTTTAGCAAGCGGCAACCATAGGAGAAAGTTAGCCATTGAGCCTTCGGAGAAGTTTCCACTCACATGCTTAAAGGAAATGTTCTGCATGCCGCTTCTTGTCTTCTCTGAATCGGCAATTGGTAATCCCATATTTTCGGGAGTCTCTGGGTAGTGACGTGCTTCTCCACCCCACTGCTGCTTTGCATATGCTGCAATATGTGCATCAGAGAGATCAGAACTCTTAGCCCAAACATCAACAAGTGGAACTGAGATAGGGGTTCCGGTTACTGAAAGATTTGTAATGGCGCCATCTTGTTTGTAATCAATGACTGCGTTTCTCATACGGCCATGAAGCCAGCCAGAAAGATTAGTGCTCAGACGTAGCGAAAATCCAAAGGTTATTTCCTTCGGCATTGTGTAGCCCATAGCGCATTGCGTTAGAGATGCCGCAACGCAGAGCTTTGAAGCAGCATGATCAATTGGCTTAGTCTGCGTAGTACCTACTTGGATTCGACGAACGGAGTCGTACTTTGCAGTGTTCGTTTCGGTGGCCAAATCAAAGAAATCGCCATCAATAATCTTCACCGCGTGGATAGATGCGCTCAGCGAAGGAGCTGGGAAGGTTTGGTCCTTCTTGCTTCTCTCGCTGGTAAGAGTTGTCTTAACTAAATACAAATCTCCACCGGCATGTTTTGCGTCGGGAATAGAAACTAGTACTGCTCCGGAACCTTGAGGAACGTTGAGTGCTGCGTTGCCTGCGAAAGCCTGAGGATTTTCCTTAGGAAAAACTGATGCTGGATCTACTGCCAGTGACTTTCCAGATGCATCGGTTGCAGTGATACCCGAAATGCAATTGATATCCCCCGAACTTGAA
>CAIZPZ010000060.1:0-1586 GCA_903934975.1 uncultured Actinomycetes bacterium
CATCGCAAGTGCCATGGTGCTCATGGGATCAAGATTGCGTGAAATCTTGGAAATAAAGATGTGAACTACAAAATAGATAAGTACAACAATTTGTGCGAGAAGAGCCCCGTAAAATCCAGAAAAGCCTTGAACGATGGTGGAGATCACAATTGCTATGACTCCGACGATAAGAGTTGGTGTCAGCGCGCCTTTGAGAAGTTGGCTCTCATTACTTTGCTGCAACTTTAACTCCACTCTTCTTTCCAACTTTGTTTCTCCTTTTGATTCCAGCTTTAGAGAAGTAGAGCGTGAATGCGAGCATCGCACCTGCTGCGGCAACTGCAACCCACAGAGGGGCAAATGCTGAGACGACTACCGGAAATGCAATCGTTGCTGTCCAGAGATACATAATCAAAGTTGTTCGCAAGTGAGAGTTACCAGCACGCAAAATTCGGTGATGGAGGTGATCTTGATCTGAACTAAATGGCGATTGCCCTGCTCGAATTCGTCGAAAAATTGATGAGAAGAGATCGATCAACGGAATAGCAAGTACTGCAAAGGGAAGTGCTAGAGGAAGAAGAGTTGGTCCCAACTTCTCTGCAGAGATTGCATTCGGGTCAATCTGTCCGGTGAGCGTAATCGCAGATGCGGCAAGGAGAAGGCCCAGAAACATTGATCCGGAGTCGCCCATAAATATCTTTGCTGGGTGTGCGTTATGTGGCAGGAATCCAATGCATACACCGATGATTACAGCGGTAATCAACGATGGCGCACCTGCACGATTAAAGCCATAAACAACTGCCAATAGGTAGGCAAAGGCGAAGAAGGCCGCTCCTGAAATTGCAACAATTCCAGCGGCCAAACCATCTAAACCATCAATAAAGTTAACGGCATTGATTGTGATTAAGACGATGAGAACCGTTACTAACTGGCCAATACTTGGTGGCAATGTAATGACTCCGTTTATCGGAAGCCAGAGCACTTGAATTCCAAAGAGGAGCAAGATTCCTGCAGAGAGAGCTTGTCCTGCCAACTTTGTCAGCGCATCGAGTTCAAAGCGATCATCGATAAGTCCGATAGCTACCAAGAGAGTTGCTGCAAGAAAGATTCCGAGCGTCTCGCGACCGAATGACTTACCGACAAGTGAGAGATGGCTGACCATTGCAAATGTCAGCGCCATTGCAATCCACATTGCTAAGCCGCCCCAACGAGGTGTTGGGGTTGTATGAATGTCGCGGGTACGGATGTGTGCAACGGCTCCGAACTTCAAAGCCCATGTTCGAACAAATGGCGTGACCACATAACAGAGCGCTGCCGCTAAGAGCAGGGTTACTAAGTACTCACGCATTTATAGAGAGTTCTCTTCAGTTCAATTTAGGCTTCGTAGATTGGGAATTTTGCGGTGAGTGCATGGACTTCAGATTTGATCGCTGCATGCGCAGCGGCATCATCGGTCTTAATCGCACGAGCAATCAGAGATGCAATTACCTTCATCTCTGATGTGCCCATTGCTTGTGTGGTCGTAGCTGGTGTACCAACACGAATACCTGAAGTCACTGATGGAGCTTCTGGATCGTAAGGAATTGAGTTCTTGTTGAGAACGATTC
>CAIZPZ010000061.1:0-3029 GCA_903934975.1 uncultured Actinomycetes bacterium
GCTGGACATGAAATTCTTGATGTACATGGTGCACCCACTGACTTACAAGAGGGTTAAACGCTCAATCGTGTAAAGCACAATCGTGTAAAGCTCAATCCCGTAAAGAAGTTCCACGAAATCGGGGGCCTTTTCATCAGTTGAAGCTCACGCCACTGGTCGCTTGGGATAAAGATACGATTTCGAAGAACTCTTTACTGCGATTGAGCTTCGCATGACTCTGAGTGACTCGGTGCTTCGAGGGATTTCGAGGAACTGCTTTACAAGATTGAGCGGTACGAGACTGGTGTGCATAACTTTTAAATCCGTCGGTGGGTGGATCAATAGTTCGGTGCATGACAACCGCGCTACGCATTCCACAAGAGATCCTCGACATTGAGGGTGCTGAATTGCTACGCGCTACTCCTGGTTACAAGATATTAGGTGAATTAATACAGATTGATCCGCGTTCATTGGGTGGCGCTGGAAAGTTGGATTATTTGGCGGCGCTAGATCGCCAGGAGTCTTGGATTTGCGCACTGAAGCAAGAGGCGTTGGTTGCGATTGCAGGTGAGGTTGCTGATGAGGATGGCGGAGTCTTTGGCGCGGTTGATGATGAAGAGCGCGAGGATGTAGCAACAGCGTTGCGCCTTTCTCCAACTGCTGCACAAAATCGAATTGATGTGGCACGTGTTTTAGTTGGACATTTACCCAACACAATTTCAGCACTTGCAACTGGCGAGATCTCTGCCGCCCATGCAACAGTTATTGCGAAGGAAACTGCAACTGCGATTCGCAATGGTTTAAGCGAGGATGCGGTATTTCGTGTAGAGCAAACTGCTTTGGCACATGCCGAGTTTCACACTCCTGGACAGGTGGCGACAAAGGTTAAGACAACCATTGCAAAGCTTGCTCCTGATGAGTTTGAGGAGATCGTTGATCGCGCACGAGATTCACGTCGAGTTTCTTGCTATCCAGAGGCTGATGGCATGGCTACCGTTGTGGCGATCTTGCCTGCAGAAGATGCGCAAACGGTGATGAAATCTATTGAGGCCTACATATTGAAGAGAAATCAGGAGGATCAATCCTGCACATGTGGTGGTGAAAATGGTGGTGAGGATTCTGGTGCGACTAGAAGTTCAAGCAATTGTTCTCAGCACAACACTCAAGGAGATGCAGAATGGTCAATGCTTTCCGCTGATATGAAGCGTGCCGATGCACTTACATTTATTGCATCACAAGCATTGGCTTCAATGGCAGATGATGTTCGTCCACACCGTCGCCCAATCACAATCAGTGTTGCAATTGATCTTCCAACCTTGTTGGGATTAGCGGAAAATCCAGGACAGCTTGCTGGGTATGGTGCGATTCCCGCATCGGTTGCACGACGCTTAGCAGCGGATGGCACGTGGCAAAGATTTGTCAGCGATCCAACAACTGGAAATCTTTTAGATTTTGGTCGAGAAAAGTACACACCTCCCCAAGAGTTAGTTGATTACTTATTAGCGCGAGATCGAATCTGTCGTTTTCCAGGATGTCGGCGAACTGGGCAGAGCTCGGATATTGATCATGCACATAGTTGGGAAAATGGTGGAGAAACTAATCCTGCAAACCTTGGACTGCTATGTCGTCGGCACCATCGAATGAAGACTCATGGTGGGTGGAGTTTGGAGAGCAACCCTGATGGATCATGTCTCTGGAAATCCCCTAAGGGAAAGAGCTTCTTTGTTCCTGCGCGGCCATTCTTAGATGCAGTGTGAAGTTACTGATCTCTGCACTCTGAAAAAGCAAATAAATGAGGCATCGCTAAGATTGCCTGAAGTAGTGGTTGTTGAAAGCCCTGTTGAACTTCGGGAGGACAAGATGCAGGATCAATTTCAGCAATGAGTGAGATACTTGGGCAATGATCTGGTGGCCAACCGAAGTTCCAACCTTGCAGTACGGGTTGATAACTCTTCGCAAGCCTGAGGAGCGGGACATCACTCCTTTGTATGAAGGCGTTCAGGATCCAATAATTCCAAAGTTCACTCGCATTCCAGCAAACTATCAAATGGCGAACGCAGAGCATTATGTTCGCGAACGTTCACCTAATGGTTTTACTATGCGCACGGAGCTTCAGTTAGCCCTTGAATATGATGGCAAATTTGCAGGTGCTTTGTCCTTTCACACCATTGAGCTAGAAGATGCAAAGGCCGAGATCGGGTATTGGCTTACCGCTGATGTTCGCGGCAAGGGAGTTGCAACTGCAGCGACTCGATTACTGACTGAGTATGGCTTTGAAACCATTGGCTTTCACAGAATTGAAGCCTTAGTCGTTGAATCCAATACTCCATCATTGAAGGTCTTAAGGAATGCTGGGTATATGCAGGAAGGAATTTTGCGAGATAAGTGTTTGCAGGATGATGGCACCCGTGAGGATATGGTTCTCTTTGCCGCGATTCGAACCGATTGGGGCAGGTAAGTTACGCACTCCAACACTCATTTGTTTAATTGCCCTGATATTGGCTGGGTCAATCTTGATTAATTGCCCTGACATTGACTTGGTCAATCTTGGTTTTGTAGAGAGAATTCAGAGATAATCGACTATGGAGTCTTTAGCGATAATTGTAATTGTTCTCTTTCTCATCGCTTTTGTGGCTGGGCCTTTATCCATTGCACTCTCTTCACAGTTTATTCAAACACGGTTGGGAACCAAGTCATCTATAGGTATTGTCCTTCTGAACTTATTGCGCAAAGCGGTGCATTTAGTTCTTGTAACGCTGGGAACTTTAGTCGGCGTGCAATTCCTGCTTATCAACGGACTCCCGATCTTTCCGAGATTAATCGGCCTGCTGTCAGTTGTTACCTGCTACATCGGTTTACGACGAGAGTACTTTCCGGAGTTTTTCATTCTCCGTGAGCTAAAGGCAAAGTTTGGTGGTTCAAGCAAAAATGGTCGATCAAAAGGCAATGATGGAAATGGGCCAGCAGGCCAGCACTAATCGCGGCATTCCCAGGATTTTGAGACTCCTCTTCAAATCTTGGCATTGAGTATTCAAATTTGATGTAATGAC
>CAIZPZ010000062.1:0-3256 GCA_903934975.1 uncultured Actinomycetes bacterium
CCCATGGCAAGTTTGCTGGGTCGCGTTCTGCAAAAACTTTGAGTGTTTTTCCACCGACTGTGATGCTTTCATCTGTAAATGTAACGTCTAGTCCAAGACGACCTAGAATTGAGTCGTATTTGAGCAGGTGAGCAAGAGGTGCATTGTCTGTGAGGTCGTTGATTCCAACGATATTGATCTCTGGGTTAGTAAGGCTTGCGCGAAAGAAGTTACGTCCGATGCGTCCGAAGCCGTTGATTCCTACATTTATCATTATTGATTCCTCGCTTAAAAGTGTGGCGACTAAATTCGAAATTATTTAGTACGCGAATATGACAAATAATCTGCCACAACACTGGGGTCGTGGCTCATCCTATCAGTGGAACGAGGACTACTCCCCGAGCAAATCAGGCGAGAGGCCCGCTTCGGTATCCGGAATTCCAAGATCGTTAGCTCGCTTATCAGCCATCGCAAGGAGGCGACGAATACGTCCCGCAATTGCATCCTTTGTCATAGCTGGCGTTGCAAGTGAACCTAATTCTTCAAGGCTTGCTTGCCCATGGTTGATGCGCAGTTCACCCGCCTCTTTGAGATGTTCTGGAATCGTTTCGCCAAGAATCTCCATCGCGCGTTGAACACGAGCTGCTGCTGCAACTGCTGCTCTAGCGGAGCGTCGTAGATTTGCATCATCAAAATTTGCTAAGCGATTTGCTGTCGCGCGAACTTCGCGACGCATACGTCGCTCTTCCCAAGCCAACACACTTTCGTGTGCACCTAGTCGAGTGAGTAGAACTCCAATTGCATCACCATCTCGAATAACAACGCGATCAACGCCGCGAACTTCGCGAGCTTTTGCAACGATACCTAAACGCCGAGCCGCTCCAACGAGTGCAAGCGCCGCCTCTGGTCCAGGACATGTAATTTCTAGTGAAGATGAGCGACCTGGCTCTGTCAGAGAACCGTGCGCGATAAAGGCACCACGCCATGCAGCCTCTGAATCACATGTAGCTGCAGAGACTACTTGTGGAGGCAGTCCACGAACTGGGCGACCTTGAGCATCAACTAATCCTGTTTGGCGAGCAAGTGCTTCACCTTCATTGATAACACGTACGACATAGCGTGAACCTTTGCGAAGTCCACTCGATGAGAGAACTGCTAAATCACTCTCATGTCCATAAATATCTGAAATATCTTTTCGAAGTCTGCGCGCACTTTGAGCAGTATCCAATTCAACTTCAATCACTATTTTTCCGGCAGCGATATGGAGCCCGCCAGCAAATCGAAGTAGGGATGAAACTTCGGCTTTGCGGCAGCATGGTTTCGTAATTGAGAGACGACTAAGTTCGTCTTTTACTGATGATGTCATTGCCATGGTGCTATCCAAGCAGGCTTTGGTTGAAAATGTGGCTCAATTGGGATGCCAATTTTTTTTCATCATGATGGACACTGCCAGGAGCCTTACGAATATCGCCAATAACGAGCTCTCCCCCATATTGGCGTGCAAGTGATTCAAGAGAAGTGCGATTTCTCACAACAGATGGATCAACTAAAAAATAATCTATTCGTAAATCGGGGGCATATCGATGAAAGAGTTCAAGGTGTTCTTCAGGTGTAGAGCCTGCAAATTCTTCCCCTGGAGTTTGCGGATGTGCATCGAGATTGAGAATCACAATTTTGCGAGCCGAACTCGCTTCCAGTGCCTCACGTTGTTGGGGTACTAAAAGATGTGGAATGACGCTAGAGAACCACGAACCTGGTCCCATAGTTATCCATTGCGCATCGCGGATTGCATCTAGCGCCTCGGGTCTCGCGCGCGGATTTTCAGGAATTATGGTGAGAGATTCGATTCGTCCCTTTGCAGTTGCAACTTCTTTTTGTCCGCGCACAACAATGCGACCTGTAGATGTGTTGAAACGTCCCTCAATATCTAGTGGCACTGATGCCATAGGCAGCACTCGACCAATAACTTTGAGCAGCGTTCCTACGCGATCTAATCCTTGAACGGGATCTTCATCGCGATCCCAGAGCGCTGCAAGTAATAAATTTCCAACGGCATGACCATCGAGATCGCCATCACTGGTAAATCGATACTGCATGATTTGCGCCCAACTGCGTCCCCATTCGTCATCAGAACAGAGCGCTGCAAGTGCCATACGTAAATCCCCGGGTGGAAATATTGGAAATTCAGCGCGTAGGCGACCGCTCGAACCACCATTGTCAGCGACTGTAACTATTGCCGTAATTTGATCAGTAATTGTGCGCAAAGCACTTAATGTATTTGCAAGGCCATGGCCGCCACCTAAAGCAACAACGCGTGGAGAACTCATTCACGACCTACATCACGATGAGTAGCGTGTGCTGAAATCTCCAACTTCTGTGCATTCGAATTGAGAAGTCGGGCTAACTCTTGTGCAATTGCAACGCTTCTATGTTTTCCACCTGTGCAGCCAACTGCCACAGTGAGATATTTCTTACCTTCATTGAGGTATCCAGGGATCATCATTTCAACTAACGAAACGTATTTTGCAACAAAATCTTCGACGCCTTTACTTCCTAATACTTCATTACTTACCTCGATCGATAATCCGTTGAGAGGTCTCAGTGCGGGAATCCAATGAGGATTAGGAATGTGGCGACAATCGAGAACTAGATCTGAGTCCACTGGAATTCCGTACTTATAACCAAATGACAAAATATTGATTCGGATTCCATCGAGCGTTCCGGCTGCAAATATTTCTCCCGTGCGCTTCTCTAATTGGTGCACATTGAGATTCGACGTATCAATGACAATATCTGCCTGGGACTTCACTTCTTCTAATCTCTCTCGTTCGCGCGCAATGCCATCTACAATTCGGTCTTTGCCTTGAAGTGGATGAGGCCGTCTTGTTGATTCAAAGCGTTGAACAAGTGCCTGATCTGTTGAGTCTAAAAAGAGAAGTCGGTATTTCGATCCAGAATCGTTGATTGACTTGAGCGATTGCATCAAATCATCAAAGAATTTACCGCCTCTCACATCGACAACAACGGCGAAAGATTTCGACTCACTCCCGGTACTCTGTGCCATCAATTGCGTGAGAAGCGCAGGTGGCAAATTATCAACGACATACCAGCCCAGATCTTCAAGGGCGTGGGCCACAGTTGAGCGACCAGCACCCGACATTCCTGTGACGATAAGCATTTCCTGTGCCATCTTCCTATCCTGCATCACCTGTCAAGCACCCTTATTTCTTAGGTCGACGAGCTCCATTAGGAAATTTCACCTGTCGTCGTGTTCACG
>CAIZPZ010000063.1:0-2459 GCA_903934975.1 uncultured Actinomycetes bacterium
ATAAATACATTTGCAAAATAGGTTACAGAAATATCAACCCATATCTATAATCTAAGGCGTGAAAAAGCTCATTATTTCTAGTGTGAGTCTTATTCTTATTGTCAATCTAGTTTCAGTCCCGACAGCAAATGCAGTGTTATCAAATCCCACACCTGTTTGTGTTTCTGGAACCTGCACAATCAATTTTGATACAACTGGTGATTACTATCTTTGGAGTGCGCCAACAACGGGAACTTATACTTTTCAGGTATGGGGCGCACAAGGTGGAACGGCCTTAAATGCAGATGGAACCGTTGGACAAACTGGTCCATTAGGAGGTTACGCGACGGGCAACTATTCACTCACTTCAGGCCAATCTGTATATGTCTACGTTGGCGGCCAAGGCTCAGGAAGCATCAGTGTGTCTGCTGCAATTTCTGGTGGATTCAATGGTGGTGGAATCGGTTACAACGGCGATGGAAGTGGAAGAGCAGCAAGCGGAGGCGGTGGGTCAGATATAAGAATTGGTGGGAATGCACTTGCAAATAGAGTAATTGTTGCCGGTGCAGGAGGCGGTGGAAGACGCTACACAGGTTACGGAACACAATCTGGTAGTTATGGTGGAGGAACTTCTGGAGCGGGTGGAATTACGGGTGGTTTTGGTGATGGCCATTCTGCTAATGGTCGTGGCGGCACCCAATCTGCAGGAGGTGCCGGTGGATCAAATGGCGGAACGGCAAGTCCGGGAACTTCTGGAAATGGTGGAAATGGAATTAGCAATAACTTCAACTATGGTTCAAGCGGAGGTGGTGGTGGCTACTTTGGAGGTGGTGGCGCTGGCATAGGAATGTCGCCAGGTGGCGGATCTGGATATGTTGGAGGCGTTACAAGTTCAACTATTACTGCGGGAAATGCATCAATGCCTAATCCAGCCGGCGGAAATATGGTTGGCCGATCAGGCAATGGCTACATCAGAATCACCTATGAGCAAGTGATTGTTAACGCCGCTTTCACTTTATTCCAACTGGCTGGTGCTGTAACTACTGCAACTTTTAGAACATCTGTTGCAATATCAGCAACTGTAAGTGTTGCATCAAGAGTCACCTTTAGTGCAAATGGCAAAACAATTCCAGGATGTAAAAACAGAACAGCCAGCCCATCCGGTTCAAATTTCACCGCTACCTGCCCCTGGAAACCGTCGAAACATGGTCCTGTAACCGTGCTTGCAACAGCAGATCCAGTAACGGATGGAATTTTAAATGTAACTTCGAACCCAATCTCCGTGGGAGTAATCAAAAGAACCGGAAATAGGTAAATTCCTTCCAGTGTCGTTTCGAGTCCGATCGGGGGCACCGCAAGTAATTTTCCAAAGTTATTTCCCAGATAACTCGATTATGTTAGTCTCGCATGAGCGCTCATATTCTTGGGCGATACAGGGGAGATTTAGATGGCAAGCGGGAAGAGCTGGAGCGCTTTAGGCGTCTACGAGAAGGAAGCTAAGGCGAACATCTATGGAATTCTTCTCGCTGTTGTTACTGCAGTTGAAACTCTGAGAAGTGGGGAAGCCCCTTACAAGTTATGGTTGAGCACGATCATTATTGCATCTGGTTTATTTCTTGCGAAAAAAGCTTATGACTCTGGTTCTTATGTAGGAATATTGACCGGTCTCTATACTTTGATTTGGGTTATTCCTTTTGTGGATTCGACTTTCTTCTACTCAGTAGATGGAACATTCTTGGCTCTTCATTCAATCTATTCCATAGCAGTGGCGGCAGGTGCTTACTCCTACCTAAAGAATTAGGGAATTTGCTTGTGAATTTCATGTGAGCAAGGCATTTCTCCGCCTTGTTAAGCGTACATAGGCCCTTTCTGGCTGGAAATATTCTCGACTTGCCGTAAGTTATATCTACCTCGGGAAAGACTTTCCCGAATCTAAGAAGGAGAGATTAATGCGCAGTTCTAACCCAGTCCTTAGCGGCCGCGGTTTCGCTCGTATCAACCCAGCTGAAATTGGTACACGCGACCTCAATACACTCGAAGGCCGCCCAACTTCTGCACCAATGTCAATCGACGATGTTGTCATTAAGACTGCCGGACTCTTTGCAGTTCTCGTCGCAGTCGGAGCCTTTGCATGGCAGGCAAATAATCCAACCTTCGCTCTTATTGGGCTTCTTGGTGGCTTTGCCCTTGCAATGGTCAATTCATTTTCTAAAAAGGTGCGACCACCTCTAGTAATTGCATATGCAGCAGCTCAAGGTCTTGCGCTCGGAACTATCAGCGCAGTCTTTGAAGCGCAATACCAGGGCATCGTAAGCCAAGCAGTTCTTGGTACAGCATGCGCATTCGGTGGAGTTCTCCTTGCATACCGCAGTGGAAAGATTCGCGTAACACCTAAGTTCACTCGCGTCATGATGGGTTCACTCATCGGATATCTAGTTTTCGCAGTAATCACACTCTTCACAGGTCGCCCAACTGGTGGA
>CAIZPZ010000064.1:0-5053 GCA_903934975.1 uncultured Actinomycetes bacterium
GCATACCAAGGTCCATCACTTGCTAAGTGGGCTGTTCAGAACCAGAAGTCACCAAAGGTTTACATCGTTGATGACAAGACTCCATATGCAACAGGTCTTGCAGCCTACGTAAAGAAGGCACTTGCTGCTGGCACATGGGCAGGTTCAGATTCAACTCCTGATGATACAAAAGACTTTGCAGCAACAATCTCAAAGGTAAAGTCAACAGGAACTAACGTAGTTATCTATACAGGTTACTACTCACAAGCAGCAGTCTTGCTCAATCAGCTTCGCGCTGATGGATACAAGGGTGATTTTGCTTCAGGAGATGGAACTTTAGGTTCTGGCTTCCTTGAGGGCGCTGGAAAGAACGCAGAAGGCGTACTTCTTGTAGCCCCAACAGTCCCACTTTCAGTTGGTAACCCAGCAATGGAAGCTGACTATGTCAAGGTTATGGGATCTGCATCAGGTGAATACACAACTGAGACAATTTCAATTGTCAACATCTTCATCGCTGCAGTCAAGAGTGGAGTTACAACACGTTCAGGTATGTTGAACTTCATCAATGGCTACAAGGGCGAGTCAGTTGCTGGTACAAAGATCTCATTCGACCGCAATGGTGACAATAATGGTGCAGCTGCCATTACTGGATTCATTGTCAAGAGTGGAAAAATCGTACCGATCGAAGTTATCAAGTAAGGTAATTCTTACGCTTGAATGAGAATGGCCCGGTAAGTAATTACCGGGCCATTCTCTTTTGCAACAGATGACATTTTCTGCTTAGTTCGCATATGATTCGAGCCTCACATATTTTAGGAGTGAATGCGCAATGTTTGACACGCTGATCCACCAATTTTGGTCTCTGACGTTCGCAGGAATTGCACTCGGCTTCATCTATGTATTGATCGCCATGGGTTACACCATGGTTTACGGCGTATTGCGTATGATCAACTTTGCGAACTCTGAGATTTTTACTGTCGGTGCTTTCGCAACAGTGATGGTTAGCAAATATGTATTCGAACTTTCCAATGACGCTATTCCGCCTTCGAACATGAAGTTATTCTTTGTAATACTTTGTTGCATTGGTGCCTCAATGCTTGTTTCAGGATTTTTGGCCTTCTTGGTAGAACTAGTGGCGTACAGACATCTTCGTAACCGCACTACCAATAGAATTGCACCACTGATTAGTGCAATTGGTATAGGAATTGTTATCTCAGAGATTGTCAGAATATTCACTCGAGCACGTACTCAATTTGCACCCAATATTGTTCCTAAGAAGGTTCTCGCAACATTCCAAGGTGCTGAGATTCGCCTCGACAACACAATCACAATTCTCGCGGGCTTAGCACTTTTTATCATTCTAGAACGTTTCATCAAACTATCTAGATTAGGTAAGGGAATTCGCGCCGTATCAATGGATGAAGATTCAGCAAAACTAATGGGCGTCAATCTCAACCGCGTTATCTCACTCACCTTTATTCTTGGCGGGCTCATGACTGGTGCGGCAGGCTTCTTCTACGTCAACGTTTATGAAAATGTAAAATACAACATGGGCTTTAGCCTCGGCCTCGCAGCTTTTACCGCCGCTGTTATTGGCGGCATTGGAAATATTCGTGGAGCCTTCTTTGGGGGAATTTCACTAGGCCTCGTAGAAATTTACGCCTCGGCCGTTATCGGCACACAATGGAAGCCAGTGACTGTCTTCATCATCCTTATTCTTATTCTTCTCTTCAAACCGAACGGCATCTTTGGTGAAGCTATCCAGAAAACGAGGGTGTAATGATAAATCTAAGAGATAAGGGCGCTGAGTTCTGGGAGCGATCCAATCGCCCAGTACGTGTTCTCACTGTCTTTGCGATCCTCGCTGTCGTAGCCGCATTGCCATATGCAGGTAACACTTTCCTACAAACTCCTATTGCCGCCTTTGATGCAGTTCTGGTTTATCCGATGGGTATGTTTATTTTGATGGCACTTGGCCTCAACGTTGTAGTCGGCAAGAGCGGAATGCTCGATTTAGGGTATGTGGCATTTTTTGCTGTAGGTGCTTACACAATGGCGATATTAGGCACTCGCACAGGTTTGAACACGTGGGAGATTATGCCAATTGGTATTGCTGCAGCGATGGTTGCAGGCGTACTTCTTGCTATACCAACACTTCGACTACGTGGTGATTATCTTGCAATTGTTACTTTAGGTTTTGGAGAAATTGTTCGAGTTAGTGCTCTCAACTCTGAAGCAATCGGTGGGGCCCTCGGTATTGCAGGCGTCCCATTTCCTCCAGGACTAGGTTTTGAATACCAATTACTTGATCAGAAATATTTCTACTGGACAATTTTGGTAATGATTCTGCTCGTAATTTGGGTGATTCGCAGACTCACAGTGCGACGTCCAGGACGCGCATGGGAATCTATTCGTCAAGATGAAGATGCAGCCGAGCTCATGGGCGTATCAACATATAAATACAAGATTTGGGCATTCGTATTTGGCGCAGCCATTGGTGGCGGTGCAGGTGTTTTCTACGCCTCTCGTTCAATGGTTATCGCACCTGATAACTTCACATTGAATACATCAATTCTCATCCTTGCCTGTGTTGTTTTTGGCGGAATGGGAAATATTTGGGGTGTCATTGTTGGTGCTGCAATTCTTGGATATTTACCAGATCGATTCCGATTCTTATCCGATGCTCGCCTTTTACTTTTCGGATTAGTTCTTGTGATCTTTATGAATCTACGTCCTGAAGGAATTTTGCCGAGAAAGAAGCGAGAAAAAGCGATTGTAAAGAAAGGTTCAGGGGCGTAACTATGGCGAAGACAATCCTGAATCTCAAAGATCTCACCATCAAATTTGGTGGAGTAACAGCGCTGAACAGCGTCAATCTTGAATTGAAAGAGGGCGAAATTCTCGCACTCATCGGCCCCAACGGCGCTGGTAAGACAACTGTTTTCAATCTCATTACTGGTGTTTACAAGCCAACATCAGGAAATGTATTTCTTGGTGATCTTGCAATTGATGGTAAGAAGCGCCATCTCATTACAAAATTGGGCATCGCGCGCACATTCCAAAATATTCGTCTCTTCGGAGATATGACCACTCTTGAAAATGTTATTACTGGAACCGATGTGCGAAATAAAGTTGGACTCATTGGCTCAATGTTTGGCACACCACGTTCACGTCGTGAAGAAAAAGCAAGTGTTGCTAAAGCCCATGAGATCTTGAAGTTTATTGGTATTGATGAGTACGCAGATCGCTTAGCTAAGAACTTGCCATACGGTGTACAACGCCGCTTGGAGATTGCGCGCGCACTAGGTACTGAGCCAAAGATTCTTCTACTCGACGAACCAGCTGCGGGCTTTAACCCACAAGAAAAAGTTGAATTAGCGGCGACAATCAAAAAGATTCGCGATGCTGGATACACAATTCTTCTTATCGAACACGATATGTCTTTGATTATGGGAATTTCTGACCGAGTTGTAGTTCTCGACTTTGGGCAAAAGATTGCCGATGATTTGCCAAGCGTTGTTCAGAACAACCCACAAGTAATTGCCGCCTATTTAGGAGTCCCAGAAGATGCGTCTTGAACTTAAAGATCTTCACGTCCACTACGGCAAGATTGAAGCGATAAAGGGAATCTCCGTTGTAGTAAACGAAGGTGAGATTGTTACTCTCATTGGTGCAAATGGCGCGGGTAAGACAACAACGCTAAAAACTATTTCTGGTCTGCGCAAAGTATCTAGTGGTCAAATTCTCTTTGATGGTCAAGATATTTCAAATATTCCAGCACATGAACGTGTTGACCTTGGCATCTCACAGGCACCAGAAGGTCGTGGAATTTTCCCAGGCATGACTGTTCTTGAAAATCTTGAAATGGGTAAGTTCAACCGTAAGGATCGTAAATCCGAAATGGATCAAGATCTCGATAAGGTCTACACACTCTTCCCACGTTTGAAGGAGCGCGCATCACAAGCAGGCGGAACTCTCTCAGGCGGAGAGCAACAGATGCTTGCAATTGGTCGCGCACTTATGGCTCGCCCAAAGGTATTGCTCCTTGATGAGCCTTCTATGGGACTTGCACCTCAAATGATTGCAAATATTTTCCGCATCATTACTGAGATTAACAAGACTGGCGTTACTATTTTGCTCGTTGAACAAAATGCTCAGCAAGCACTACAGCGCGCACACCGTGCATATATTCTTGAAACTGGAAATGTTGTAAAAGAAGCGAAGGCTTCTGACTTGCTCAACGATCCTGCTGTTCGCGAGGCTTACCTCGGAACAGGCGCTCACTAATATCTAGCGCTCAGCGAGAATCAAACAGGTAATACGTGCAGTACATGTGCGTTGGCCTTGCTCATTTGTTATTACAACCTCATAGCAGCACATGGTTTTACCGAGTGAAATCGCAGTTGCCACACCTGTAACAATTCCTGACGTAGCCGATTTATGATGAGTTGCATTGATATCTACGCCAACAATTTTGCGTGTAGGACCTGCATGTAGATGTGTGCCTACGGAGCCAAGACTTTCCGCAAGGACAACATTAGCGCCGCCATGTAATAGTCCAAAAGGTTGTGTATTTCCCTCAACTGGCATCGTGCCCACGAGTCTCTCCGGTGAAGCTTCAATAATTTTAATGCCCATCTTCTTATCGAGGGCCCCGCTGCCTCGCTCATTTATGATGGCTAAGAAATCTGGTTCTGAGGGTTGCGTCATAGTGGTTGAGTCTAACTTGCTATCTAGGATGCACCTATGAGCAAACGCCTATTACTTATTGATGGGCATTCCATGGCGTATCGAGCATTTCACGCCCTACCGGCCGAAAATTTCATGACGGCTAGCGGCCAACATACAAATGCAATTTATGGCTTTGCCACGATGTTGTTATCGCTACTTTCAACTGAGAAACCGACACATGTCGCAGTCGCCTTTGATGTAAGCCGCAAAACCTTTCGTTCCGAGATATTTCCCGAATACAAGGCGAATAGAAGTAAGACGCCCGACGAATTTCGCTCACAGATGTCATACTTGATGGAATATATCCTAACATTAATGGTCTAAGTGACACATAGTTAGGTAC
>CAIZPZ010000065.1:0-1614 GCA_903934975.1 uncultured Actinomycetes bacterium
AAGCCACCCTTGATTGCTCCTAATTGATATGCGGCAAGTTGCATATTTTCATTAGAAGTATTTGCCGGAATCATTGTGTTTCCAGTCTTAAAATCAACAATGTAGAGATTGTTATCTAGGTCAATTTCAATTCTGTCGGCATTTCCATGCAATCGAGCGCGACCAATTTCGACGGTAAATGAGGTTTCAACCGCAACTACTTTGCGTGGTGACACTGCGTGATAGTGAACGAAGCGAGAAATCATCTTTGATGCTTCCTCTAATGAAGTTTTACCTACCCAACCTTCATCCGGATCAATCAACTTCCACGATGATTTGAGTAAATCTAGTAAATCAGTTTCATTCTTTGTCGGGTCAGTATGTAATTTTGCAGCAAATGCGTGTATTGCCGAACCTAAAATTTGAGCAGTGCTATCGCCATTGGTTCCACCATTGCTTTGCAGGAACCACTTGAGAGCACACTCTTTGTAGGTATCTAGCGCACTCGGTGAGACAGAAACAAGTTCCTTGGGATCGACGACTGGAAGATCGCTACTTCGCTCTAAAGCGCCAACCCAGTTTTGCGGATTAGCAACGTGTATTCCTTCATCGGATAATTTCTTGAGCAGCGCTGCTGCCTCCTCTTTCTTATCCCCTGATAATTGCGCGCGAAGCGCAGAAACCAGTGCAGGAACAGTTATGGGGCGTGGTACTTCAGTGAGCAAGGGCTTTGCACTTTTGCCTTGCAGAATTTGTTCAGCGCTTTCAAAGAGATCAGATGGAGCATCATCTTCGCGTTGTATTGCAGTTATATAGAGATGTGTCTGTGCGCGCGTCATAGCTACTAGGAATAAACGATTCTCATCATCGCGCAACCCATTAGCTGAAATTCTCTCAAGCTCCCCCTTTGGAATATTGGGGTAGCGAACCATCTCTACCAAGCGTTCAGAGCCTAAAAGTGAACTGCGTTGACGCAGATTTGGCCACACTCCATCTTGCACACCAGCAATTGCAACAATTTTCCATTGGCGACCCTTTGAAGAATGCACGGTGAGGATTTCTACAAAATCAGGTCGCGCACCCTTTGCGGTAATAACATCGCCGGCAATATCTTCTTGCACAATCTCTTTGATAAATGCGCCAGCACCAGACATTGGAAAACGCTCTGAATAACGCGCTGCAGAATCAAAGAGTTGCATCATCGCATCTAGGTCACGATCAGCAGCTGCACCTCTAATGCTCGGACGCAGCGCTTGGTTGCGCCAAGCATCACTGACTTTTTCATCTTCACTTGTCAGGGCGTTATCCCAAATTGCCCACAATAAATCTTCGGCACGGGATGCAGGACTTTTTGCAACTGCGCGCGCTTTACGCAATAAGTCAGAGACTCGCTTGAGTGGCGCACCTTCTTCTATGTAGATATCGCCCTTATCAATTGCATCAATCATGAGTTGAGTGCCTGTGCGCGCATCGCCTTCTTCGCGAGCATTGAGAAGCGCGCGACGCATACGACGAAGAGAGATTGAATCTGCGCCACCAAATTCGCTCATGAGCAAACGCTCACATATATCAAGGCTTAGATATTTACTACCAATAGCGACCTCGGCTAGTAATAAGAAAGGTGCAATAGATGGA
>CAIZPZ010000066.1:0-2035 GCA_903934975.1 uncultured Actinomycetes bacterium
GAATGCGATTCTCAAAGGTGGACCAGCTGATAAAGCGGGAATACGCGGAGGAGATCTCATTACCCATTTCGAAGGTAAGGAAATCACAACTGCCGAGGAACTCATTGTTGCTGTGAGATCGCAATAAGTAGGCGACACCATCAAACTTAGATATTTCCGCAATGGTAAGAGCACGGAAGTATCGCTCACCCTCGTCGCTTCAACAAAGTAATGTGTAGTTCTGAGAAAGTACGGATAGGCTAATAACATGTTCTTTGATATTGGTGCAGGCGAAATTTTGGGCTTGGCAATACTTGGAGTCATCCTTGTCGGACCGGAGCGATTGCCACACGTCGCCTCTCAAGCTGCAAAAATGGTCAAGAAATTACGAGCACTTTCACAAACTGCTACAACTGAACTACGTGAAAATCTAGGGCCAGGATTTGAAAACTTACAGCCTGCTGATTTGAATCCGAAGACTTTTATAAAGAAGCAGTTGGCAGATGCGCTGGATGAGAATCAAAAACCAGGTGCCAAGAAAATTACTGCAAAGATCGACCCTGATCTTCTATGACAATTGTTGAACAGATACATGCAGCTCTAGCAACGGTTCAAGATCCTGAGCTTCATCGCGCGCTCCCTGAATTAGGTATGGTTGAGGCAGTCTCATTCGACAAAGGCGTTGCAACTCTCACGATTTTACTAACAATTTCTGGATGCCCGATGCAGGACCGATTGCGTACAGATATCACGAAGGCTGTACAGGCCGTCAAGGAAGTTGAAAGCATCTCTTTGAATTTTGGAGTGATGTCTGAGGAGCAACGCAATAATGTAAAGAAATTACTTCGTGGTGGACGAGAGAAATTCATTCCCTTTGCCCAACCCGACTCACTTACTCGTGTGTTAGGTATTGCTTCCGGAAAAGGCGGAGTGGGTAAATCCTCATTGACGTGTAATTTAGCTATCGCTGCAGCAAACAAGGGTTTGCGAGTTGGAATTCTTGATGCTGATGTTTATGGACACTCAATTCCGCGTTTGATGGGCTTGATGAACCAACGACCAACTGCAATTGATCAGATGTTCATTCCACTCGAGTCCTATGGAGTCAAGACTGTTTCGATGGAAATGTTCAAGCCTGAACGCTCCGATGCTGTTGCATACCGCGGCCCTCTTCTACATAAGGTATTAGAACAACTCCTTTCTGATGCATATTGGGGCGACCTCGACTTACTTCTAATTGATCTACCACCAGGAACAGGTGATTTAGCAATATCTCTAGGCCAACTTATTCCCTCTTCAGAAGTATTAGTTGTGACGACGCCACAAGTTGCAGCAGCTGAAGTTGCTGAACGAGCAGGAAGAATCGCTCATCAAATGAAACAACATGTTGTTGGAGTAATTGAAAACATGTCTGCATTTCCGTGCCCCACCTGCGGTGAATCTATTTCCCTCTTTGGTACAGGTGGTGGCGAAGAGACTGCGCGTCGACTCTCAGAATTAGTTGGAACCAATGTCCCATTACTTGGAAAGGTTCCATTTAGTCCCGATCTTCGTACTGGCGGAGATTCAGGTAAGCCAGTTGTCGCAGAACACCCAGAATCCGCAGCAGCAATCGTGATTAATGAAATTACAGATCAACTTATTGTTAGAAGTAAATCCTTGTTAGGAGTTCGACTGGGGCTTGCTACGTAATTCTTTGATCATCTCTTCAAGAAGCTCGGCCATTTCACTTCGCATAAAGTCACGTGTGGCAACTTCACCTAGTGAAATTCGCAGACTTGCTAATTCACGTGTTAGATATTCGGTATCTGCGATGCTTCTATCATTTCGAGCACGATCTTCATTGAGTTGAATACGATCACGATCTGCTTGACGATTTTGTGCAAGCAAAATAAGCGGGGCTGCATAGGATGCCTGAAGTGAAAGAATGAGCGTCAAGAAAATAAATGGATATGTATCCCATCGCAGACTCATTGGCGCCAAAGTATTCCAAAGCACCCAGAATCCTACGAAGAATGTCATGTACACCAAGAAACGAGCTGTTCCTAAGAATCGC
>CAIZPZ010000067.1:0-8100 GCA_903934975.1 uncultured Actinomycetes bacterium
ACCCAAGCAATCGAACTTTCTCTCTCTGGTGAGCGCGATTCTGTGCGAAACGCGACAACAGCAAGCGCAATGGCAGCATTTGCCCGTATTCTTAGAGCACGCAAATAGAGAAGGGATACTCGTCATGGTCTTGTTACGTCACGCGGTAGGTCAATCTCTTCGTGCTGCTCGCACATCGCAGAGCCGCACTCTTCGCGAAGTTGCACGAGAAGCACGCGTATCACTTGGTTATCTCTCCGAAGTAGAACGCGGACAAAAAGAAGCATCATCAGAACTTCTCAATGCAATCTGCACAGCACTTGGTTTAGCTCTCTCTGATGTCATGGTTGATGTCACTAACGAACTCAAGAGCCGCGAGACTGTAACGCTTACTGTTGTAGACGCTGCCTAATTTCGGCACATGTCATCCGCTGACACCGAGAAGTACGCTCCTCAAGTAGCAACTCATCGTCGTACAACTTCAGCAATTCTTTCAACTACTAAAGAACTCATTGCACGCTCTGGCGTTGCAAAAATAAGCATGATTGAAATCTCTGATGAATCAGAAGTATCACGTGCAACTCTTTATAACCATTACCGCGATAAAGAAAGCGTTCTTAGAGCACTCGCTGAATCAGAGTTTGCTCGCCTTATAGCAGTGGCAGAAAAAGGAACATCTCCACAAGAAATTCTTCAATTACTCTCACAAGAAATTTCAACCGATAGCGCCCTAGCAACAATGCGCACAACAGATCCTGCTCTATTGACTCAGATTCTTACTCACCAAAGTGATGAGTTATGGTCGACTTTCCTACACTCTTTCTCACAACTCATTCCAAACCAGGTACTCGCAGCAACATCATTGCGCTGGCTTATTGGACAAGTATTTGCACCCCTTACTCCAGAGCAATCAAAAATACAGTCAGAGGCACTTAGCTAAAGTGCGTATCTCTGATCTACGCGAGCGCCTCACGCTCTCATTCGGTGAAGCGTGGGCACCATCATTTAGCGCAGATATTGCAATCTCTCTATTGGGTAGCAGAAGCGTGAACGAAGCGCTCAAAGATGGATATGAGGCTGATGAAATTTGGAAAGCAGTCTGCAAGGAACACCCAAACGAGACAGAAAAGTTTAGATAAGTAACTTTTAGCGGCAATAAACCCCTACTATCGTTTAATGTCGCAACGATTTCGTAGTGCAATAAGCGTTGCTCTCATGTCGGTATTTTTCACAATTAATGGTTTGGCAATGGCCAATGCGATGCAAGTATTCGTAAGGCTCCCTGAAGGTAGGACCGTAGTTTTAGATACGGAACCGAGTGACACGATTGAAAATGTAAAAACTAAGGTTCAGGATGTAGAGGGGATTCCTCCGGATCGCCAGTATCTTTATTTTGCAGGAAATTTACTAGAAGATGGTAGAACGCTCTCTGATTACAACATTCAGAAAGAGGCAACACTACATTTGCGATACTCGGTGATGGTTGATTCGATTCCCGTGCCTGATCCGGTGCAGAAATCGAGCATTCTTTCGATGACACCAACAATTGCACCTGCGGGTTCGGCAACAACAGTGATAATCACAGGCAATTTTCTAGAAAAAGTTGTCGCTATCCATATAAACGGTGTTGCTCTCTCTACTGAAAGCTGGATTCAAGAAACCTCCACGGTGACATTTACTATCCTAGGAAGCCTTGCTGGGACTTATTCAATTCAGTTCTTTAACGGTTCTGCGCCAGTTCTTAAAGAGCAAAGCTTTACCTTTACGCCTCTGCCCCCAAAGCCAGTAATGAATAAAAAAATTACTTATATCAAGTGTGTGAAGCCGCCGCGTTCGACTCGAATTGCACGCGGAATCAATCCAGTTTGCCCTGCAGGATTTACTAAATCGCTATAACTTCTAAGACCCAGGGATTTTTATCATCGGCGGGGGTCAGTGCACATGGATATTTCTCGGAAACGATGGCATATAAATCTTCAGGTGTCTTGGCACTAGATCGCGATTGCAGAAGCAAGCGTGCTACTTCGCCCCTAATCTTTTTAGACATATGGGTAACAACAACTCGTTGCCCATCGACCACAGTGGACACATGAATTTCAACAGTCTTATCCAAAGGGGCGCTCCAGACAGTCTTATAGGTGGAGGAGCGGCAATCAATAATCAGATCAGTTGTAATCGCATCCAATACCTTGGCAACAATCGGGCCCATGACTTTGTTATTGATCTTCTCTTTATACGTTTCGATCCGAGTATCAGGTGTAATGGCGCCATATTTCGCTGAAATTATTACAACCGATGATGATGCACGCTTTTTCGCACTGGCACTTAGCGATTGCCAATCAAGGGCTTGATAGAGAACTCCGCTATAGACCGAGATTGCAGGGGTTGGAGAGGTTGTCTCTTTCTTCTTTTCAGATGGAGGCAAGAGAATCAACACCGGAACATTATGCCCCCTCGGTGTTGATTCTCTTACGCCGTTTACTTCTTACCGAAAAGCTTTGAAAGCAAACCTGGTTGTGCGGGTTCAACAGGATCGTTGGCATGGCCTTGGCATCGTTGATTCTTTGGAATCCCATGAAGTGCTTCCTCAATATGGTTTCCGCAACCACTCCAGGTTGCCTTGCCGCATTTTCTACATGTTGTCTTACTGCACATATTTTTTCCTTTTCTTGTATTGGTTATTGGGTTACTAGTTCACGTACATGTGCAGGTGAGTGGCTCCATGTGAGATACCCACCATCAAGATTGATAGCCTCAAAACCCATTTCACTGAGTAAGAGTGAGGCTGTATGGCCGCGTTGCCCTACTTGGCAATTTACTAATACCTTCTTAGATTCAATTTCACCGGAGCGCTCTCGAATATCATCAACTGGAATATTGATGGAATCTGGAATAGAACCATTGAGGTATTCACTTGGGTTGCGAACATCGAGCATCGTAAAACCTTGTTCACGATACTTTTCAACTTCGCTCCACTGAGCAGTTTTGACAAGGTGTGAGAGTAAATTCTCGGCGATATATCCCAACATATTGACTGCATCTTTCGCGGAACCAAAAGGTGGCGCATAAGCCAGTTCTAAATCTGCGAGTTCAGGGGCAGTGATTCCACCGCGCATTGCAGTTGCAATCACGTCGATACGTTTATCAACGCCCTCAGTTCCAATTCCTTGAGCTCCTAGAATTTCTCCCGACGTTGGATCAAAAAGAAGTTTGAGTGTCATCTGCGCAGCATTGGGATAATAACCGGCATGTGAATTTGGATGCGTATGAATGATTGTAAATGGACGATTCTGCGCAACTAGGCGCTTCTCATTCCACCCAGTAGTTGCAATCATGAGATCAAAAACTTTTACAATTGCAGTACCAATTGTTGGTACTGGGCGAACCGTACGACCACTGATGTGGTCTGCAACAACACGGCCATGACGGTTAGCAAGATTTGCTAACGGAACAAGAGTTGCGCTTCCATCGATCCAATCGCGTTTTTGTGCTGCATCACCAATTGCATAGATATCTGGCTCACTTGTTTGATTGAACTCGTTGACTTCAATACCTTTGCGTTCGCCAATTGTTAGTCCTGCAGAAGTAGCAAGTGCAATATCGGGCCTTACTCCGATTGCAAGAATGATGAGGTCGGCAGGAATGACTAAGCCACTTGATAAATGAACTGTGTCTTTGTCGATTGAAGCAACAGAGTCACCAAGGTGCAATGAAACACCGTGCTTGCTCATTTCATCTGAGACATAGATTGCCATCTCAGGATCAAGTGGTGCGAGCAATTGAGGAGTTGCCTCTACAAGTGAGGTAGTAATTCCACGGTGTATGAGATTTTCTGCAATCTCAACACCAATGAACCCCCCACCAATGACAACGGCATTGCGGGGCTTCTTATCAACTTGTTCAACGATGCGCACTACGTCTTCAACAGTGCGAAGAGTGAGTGCGCGTTCGATTCCAGGAAGTGGTGGAACTACAGGAGATGCACCGGGGGAGAGAATCAACTTGTCATACGTAAGTTCGTATTTTTCACCTGTTACGAGATTTTTGACGACGACATGCTTATTTGCACTATCGATAGAGAGCGCTTCAGTGTGCACTCGAACATCTAAGCGAAAACGTGAATGCAGAGATTCGGGAGTCTGAAGAAGTAAAGAATCTTCCTCTTCAATTACTCCACCTACGTAGTAGGGGAGTCCGCAATTTGCATATGAAACGTGGCCACTCTTTTCGAGCACAATGATTTCAGCATCTTCATTGAGACGACGAAGGCGAGTGGCTGCAGACATACCGCCTGCAACGCCACCGACTATGACAATTTTCATTGTGTGACCACAGGTAATCCAGCTGCGTTCCACGCACCAATACCGCCCTCAAGATCGAAGAGGGATGTAAAGCCTGCGTCAGCCATAGCACTCGTTGCTATTCCCGAGCGACGATCACTTTTGCAATACACGGCGTAAGTAACTGATTTATCAAGTTTCGCAATTTCATTATCGAACTGCATACCTTCCACATCGATATTGATTGCACCTTTAATATGCCCCGTCATGAACTCACCGGCTGTACGTACATCAATTGTGACCACGCCAGATTCTTGAGTCTTAGCGGAAAAGTCAGCTGCTCCCACCTTTGAATTTGAACCACTAGTTGAACCGCAACCTGTTAGTAGAAATGCAAGAGCGGCAATTGAACCTAAAACTTTGATATTTCTTTTCATTTTTATCTCCTATGCCAAACTTAGAAAGAGCTTCTGCAATTTTGCAGTTACAGCAGCGCTATTGGATTTATCTTCTTCTAAACATTCTTTGAGGCTGGCCGAAATCAAGGTAAATGCGGCGGTATTGATGGCCTTACCAACGGCTGCCATCTGCGTGACGATATCTTCACAAGTGCGTCCCTCTTCGAGCATACGTACGACAGCTCCCATTTGGCCATGTGCCCGTTTCATACGACGTGCAATCGCTTCTAACTGTTCTTGATCTTCTAGAATATGAGTAACTGCATGTGCCTGATCTTTAGCTGCCATTAGTGATGCCCCTTCATAATCATTTTCACCATTCGAATATTTATTGCAACGAACCTAAAGAGTTGAAAGATTAGATTTTTTCTAGCTTTCAAAGTCTTCTCTGTTGTAAGCGGAGCCTTATTGATGCTCTCGTCTGCGCTATTCATTTCTATCTCCTATTCCGGAATCAAAAACCATAGAGGACGGGCTTTAGCTTTATAGATAAACATGTAGTGCAACATCGCTTTGATCCAATGTGCTGCAAGACCGATTTCTCCAAATGTGTCTTGCAAACTTCTACCTGAACCAGGGAAGCGTTGATAGTCAGGAACAACGGGATACATCGTCATAGCAGCAGCGCTGCCTTGTCGCATTCCTGATCCAGCCGAAGCAATACATGCAGCGCCCATATTGGCCATAGATGCAATATGAGCAGGAGCCGATGTCCCCTTCTTTATTCGATCTGCAATTGTGAGTGCTGCCGTTTTACCCATAACACCTGAAGGCATTCCAGTTCGTGGGGGAGAAGGGGCAATCACAGTTCCAGTTGTACTTTTGCGAGGCTGTGAAATTTGATGTGGTGGCGCAAAAGCGATTCCCACACCAAAAATATTTGGATACAACGGAGATTGGTATGTACTTGGCCAATCTTCGGCACGCCAATCAGCGAACTCTTTTGGCGTGTAGTTTGCATCGACTTTCATAAAACCACTGGGTGCAAATAGTTTTTCTGAAATATCGCCACCTTGCGCATCAAATGCACTAAGGCCAACACCCCTAAATGGTGGCAAGAGCATTGCAAAATCGAAATCTAATGTGCGTTTTATGCCATCGAGTTGCTCGTAATGAATTACTCCAGGCTCAATTTTCTCAACATGTGACTCGAGGATCGCATGAACTCCACGTTCACGAAAGAGGGACTCTGTCCATAATTTACTTGTAGTCTCAAACCCACTCTGACTAAAAGTCATTCCTCCAACACCAAAATCACCAAGTTCGTATTCGTTGGTGAGATACACAATCTTTGCTAAATCGCGAACACCGGCTGCGCGAAGTTCGTGTTCAACATTGAAGGTGTATTCAAATGCTGCGCCTTCGCATGTACATGTTCCATGCCCAACACCGATAACTAAAGTTTGTGGAGTACCCGCTTTGAGTTTTGCAATAACCTCAGCCAATTTGTGAGCAGCTTCAACTGCATGCGAAGGAGTACAAACCGAGACTGTGTGACCATCGGGGCCAAGTCCAGGAGTTGCAGCAAAGTTGAGCTTTGGTCCAGTTGCATTGATGAGATAGTCATAGGGGATCTTTGCTTTTTCACCAGCACGAGTTGGATCTGTGTATGAAATTTCAACATATGACTTGGTTGCGCTATCTCCTTCAGGATGAATCGCAACACCTAATGCTTGGTGATACACAATTCCCTTACGTTTATAAATAGGGGCCAATGGAAATACCACTTGGTCAGCGCTCATCTTTCCAACGCCTACCCAGATATTTGAAGGGATCCAATTCCAATTTGAATTAGGAGTAACGACAACAACCTCATCGTTTTTTGAGAGCATTCGACGCAAGTGAAGCGCTGCTGTATGCCCTGAGATTCCTGCACCTAAAATAACTACTGTAGCCATACCCCCTAGGGTATAAAGATAAACGAGATTTGTCCACACGTGTTGCAAATAAGCGCGACACGCGCTCGCAATGTCAGTGCTCTCAGCTAGGTTTCGAACAGGTGTTCGGATACCATTTACCCGTACAACCAGAGCGGTTCCATCCTCCGCCCACAGGCTTTGCAAAAAGCCACAGGGCCGTCGATGGGTCTCCGTACCTTCTGGGCCAGACCCAAACGTCATATGACGTTCTATCGAAAGGAAAGTAAGTGGCTACTGAAAAAAGTAATAAAGCTAATGATGCTGCGCAAGAAAAAGCAACCACAGAGCGCCAAAAGGCACTTGATACAGCCCTAGCCCAGATTGAACGTCAGTTTGGAAAAGGCTCTGTAATGAAGATGAGTGATCGCACAGCTCAGGTTATTGAAGTAATTCCAACTGGATCAATTGCACTCGATATCGCACTCGGTATTGGTGGGCTACCACGTGGACGTATCGTAGAAATCTACGGACCAGAATCTTCAGGTAAGACAACTCTTACATTGCATGCAATTGCTAATGCACAAAAGGCTGGCGGAATCTGCGCATTTATCGATGCTGAGCACGCATTCGATGCAGAGTATGCAAAGAAGCTCGGCGTAGATATTGATTCACTTCTTGTCTCACAACCAGATACAGGTGAGCAAGCACTAGAGATCATGGATATGTTGATTCGATCCGGTGCACTCGATCTCGTTGTCGTTGACTCAGTTGCAGCACTTGTTCCACGCGCTGAAATTGAAGGCGAAATGGGAGATTCACATATGGGTCTTCAGGCACGTCTTATGTCACAAGCACTTCGTAAAATTACTGGTGCACTTCACCAATCAAAGACAACTGCAATCTTTATCAACCAGTTGCGCGAAAAGATTGGCGTCTTCTTCGGATCTCCTGAAACAACAACTGGTGGAAAGGCGCTCAAGTTCTACGCATCTGTTCGCCTTGATATCCGTCGTATTGAAACCCTCAAGGATGGCCAAGAAGCAGTTGGTAACCGTACTCGCGTGAAGGTAGTCAAGAATAAGATGGCTCCACCTTTCAAGCAAGCAGAGTTCGACATTATTTACGGAACAGGTATCTCACGCGAAGGCTCACTCATCGATCTCGGTGTTGATGTCGGAATCGTGAAGAAATCTGGCGCTTGGTATACATACGAAGCAGATCAACTTGGACAGGGCAAAGAGAATTCACGCGCCTTCCTTATTGATAATCCAGATCTTGCCAACGAGATCGAATCAAAGATTCGCGCACACTTTGCAACGGTAGAAGTAGACCCAGCACTAGTGGCAGCAGTCGAAGAAGCAACGGCAGAGGTTGATTTCTAATTAGCCTTGAATTTGTAAAGGTAGATCGCGATGCGGACCCTTACTCTATTGCTCACACAATTGCGCTCAATGCGTTAGTTGCAAGGGCAAAGAGTAAGGGCGAGCTCGCGGCTCACCTTAAAAAACGTGGCATTGAAGATGA
>CAIZPZ010000068.1:0-2984 GCA_903934975.1 uncultured Actinomycetes bacterium
AATTCTTTTTAATCACGAGTCGCCACGACGCGGTGAAACATTTGTAACTCGTAAAATTACTCGCGCTGTTGCAGAGATTGCAAAGGGATCAAAAAAGAAGTTGTTCCTTGGAAATCTTGATGCAGTACGCGACTGGGGATATGCAAAGGAATATGTTGAATCAATGTGGCTTATGCTTCAAAAAGATAAGCCTTCAGATTATGTAGTTGCAACAGGTGTCGGCGCGACGGTAAAAGATTTCGCAGAAGCTGCTTTTTCACACGCTGGACTCAATTGGCAAGATCACATTGAAGTCGATCAAAAATATATTCGTCCAACTGAAGTTGATGCCCTTATTGGTGACCCATCGAAGGCCACAAAAGAATTGAATTGGAAAGCAACTACCCACTGGAAAGAGCTAGCAGGCATCATGGTTGATGCCGATATCGCTGCAAAATAAGCATTTCATCCATGAGAGGATTACGACATGGGAATTAAAGAGCAATTACAGAGCGATCTAACTGAAGCAATTCGCAGCCGAAATGAAATAGTTTCAGGCACGATTCGTATGGTTCTAACATCTATACGTAACGAAGAGGTCTCTGGCAAAGAAGAGCGCACTCTCGCAGATGCAGAAATCATTACTGTTCTAACTCGTGAGGCAAAGAAACGCCGTGAAGCAGCCGATGCATTCGCCGATGCAGGTCGCGCCGATAAAGCAGAACTTGAAAAAGCCGAGGGTGAAGTTATTGCGAAATACTTGCCTGCCCAGATGAGTGAAGATGATGTGAAAAAACTTGTTGCAGCAGCAATTGCGCAATCAGGTGCTGCGGGCCCTGGCGATATGGGCAAAGTTATGGGAATTTTGAAGCCTCAAGTTGCGGGCAAAGCCGATGGCGGTCTAGTTTCAGGCTTAGTAAAAGCGGCACTAGCAGGGGGAAACTAATATGAAATTTGAATATGCAACCGTTCCATTGCTATCGCATGCAACCAAACAAATTCTTGATACATGGGGATCTGATGGTTGGGAACTAGTACAAGTTATTCCTGCACCAGGTACTGGTGAGCAGCTAGTTGCCTACATGAAGAGAGAGATCAAATGAGTGCAGATGTCCGCGCAAAACTTGCTGAACTTGGTTTAACTCTTCCCGTAGCAGCGCTTCCAATTGCTGCTTATGTTCCTGCCGTTCGCACAGGAAATATCGTTTTCACCGCAGGACAATTGCCGCTAGTTGATGGCGCAATGGCGCAGACAGGAAAAACTGGCGGAGATGTCAGCGTAGAACGCGCAAAAGAACTCGCTCAGATTTGCGCACTCAACGCACTTGCTGCAGTTGAACTCGTTGCTGATATCAACAAAATTGTTAAAGTTGTCCGCGTAGTTGGATATGTCAATGGAGTTGCTGGCTTTGTAAATCATCCAGCCGTAGTCAACGGTGCAAGTGAATTATTTGTACACATCTGGGGCGATGCAGGAAAGCATGCACGTTCTGCGATTGGTGTTGCAGAACTTCCGCTCAATTCTCCTGTAGAGATTGAGCTAACAGTCGAAATTTCCGACTAGTTACTTGCCGCGCTTTGAAAGGCGCTCAAGATCCAAAATAACAACTGCGCGTCCATCAAGGCGTAACCAGTTGCGCCCAACAAAATCAGCAAGTGCTTTATTTACTGTTTCGCGTGATGCTCCAACTAATTGGGCTAACTCTTCTTGAGTGAGATCATGATGAACGTATAGCCCTTCATCTGATTGCTTTCCGAAACGCTCGCCAAGGTCGATAAGTGCTTTTGCAACACGACCTGGAACATCAGAGAAAACTAAATCGCCAACAGCTTCATTTGTACGACGTAGGCGCTGAGCAAGACGTTCCAATAATTGCAAAGAGACTGCTGGGTTTTCTTTGAGCCACGGAATAACTTCATCATGGCCAAGGCTAAGTAATTTTGCATCAGTTACTGCAGTTGCAGTTGATGTACGTGGACCCGGATCAAAGAGAGAGAGCTCGCCAAACATTTCGCCTGGCCCAAGTATGGATAACAAATTTTCGCGTCCATCACCACTTGATGTACCAAGTTTGAGTTTTCCCTCAACTATTACGTATAGGTGATCGCCTTCATCGCCTTCGGCAAATAGAACTCCACCCTTTGCAATCTTGACTGAGTCCATCGAAGCGCGCAATGAGACAGCGGCCGCTTCATCGAGCGCTGTAAAGAGAGGTGCGCGTCGTACGACATCTTCATCTGGGGTCACGAGGGGTACTTTACTCTCATGCCCGTCGATAGCGAAATTCGCAGCCAAGCAAGGGCCGTATACCGAATTCTCACAAAAACTTATCCTGAGATTCGCTGCGAACTAGATTTCAAAAATCCACTTCAACTCATTCTTGCAACAGTATTGAGCGCGCAGTGCACCGATAAGAGAGTAAACAAGGTGACGCCAGCACTCTTTCGTAAATATAAGAATGCAAAAGCACTTGCTGGCGCTGATATTGCTGATCTTGAGGATCTAGTTTTCCAAACAGGTTTTTATCGTGCGAAGGCACGCAATATCAAAGGCCTGGCAACGAAATTAGTAACCGATTTTGATAGTGAAGTTCCAAGCACGCTCGAAGAACTTATAACACTGCCTGGAGTTGGTAGAAAGACTGCAAATGTTGTTTTAGGTCATGCATTCGATATTCCTGGAATTACGGTAGATACACATTTTGGTCGCCTCTCCCGAAGATTTGGTTGGACTAAAGAGATGGACCCCGTAAAGGTTGAAAGAGTAGTCGGTGAACTAATTCCACAAAAGGAATGGACAAATTTGTCACAACGAATGATCTGGCACGGTCGACGTATTTGTCATTCACGCAAACCTGCATGTGGTGCATGCCCCGTGGCTAAAATTTGTCCCTCAGTTGGAATTGGTGAGATGGATAAGAAGAAAGCACTTTTACTGGTCAAAACAGATAAGGATTTTCGATGAAAAGAATTGCGCTCTTACTGAGCACGCTTCTGCTCTTATC
>CAIZPZ010000069.1:0-3635 GCA_903934975.1 uncultured Actinomycetes bacterium
AGGAAAATTCGGATTGATTCAAGCACTTGCCGATGGCGTGAAGCTTGCACTCAAAGAAGATCTCATCCCTGCTGCTGCAGACAAAGTGGTTTTCATTCTTGCTCCAATTATTAGTGCAACTACATGTTTTATGGCCTTTGCTGTAATCCCAATGACAGGTGAAGTAAGCCTCTTTGGCCACACGACAGCGATGCAACTCACCGACATTCCAGTTGGCGTGCTTTATGTATTGGCAATTGCATCAGTTGGGGTTTATGGAATTGTTCTTGCTGGTTGGGCATCCGGTTCAACCTATCCACTACTTGGTGGATTGCGCTCCAGTGCGCAAGTAATTTCTTACGAAATCGCAATGGGGCTCTCACTCGTTACCGTATTTATCTACGCAGGTTCTATGTCAACATCTGACATCGTCGCAGCGCAAGGTCAGTGGTGGTACGCCGTAGTTCTATTCCCATCATTTGTTATCTATTGCATCGCAATGGTTGGTGAAACAAACCGCGCACCATTCGATTTAGCAGAAGCTGAAGGCGAACTCGTTGGTGGCTTCCATACTGAATATTCTTCACTGAAGTTCGCACTCTTCTTCTTGGCAGAGTATGTAAATATCATTGCCGTATCAGCTCTTGCAACAACTTTATTCCTTGGTGGATATCACGCACTTCCAGGACTTGGCTTTACAGAGTCTTGGCTCGGTGGTTGGTTTACCTTGATCTGGTTCTTCCTTAAAGTTCTTTTCTTCTTCTTTATCTTCGTCTGGCTACGAGGCACATTGCCACGACTTCGCTACGACCAATTTATGCAATTCGGATGGAAAGTTCTTATTCCAGTCTCAATCCTCTGGATCCTTGTCGTTGCAACCCTGCGCGTACTTTCTATGGAAGGTGCATCTAGATTTGTCATCATGGGTTTTGCGGTCGGATTAGTAATAATCATTATGGCTATAAATATTCTCTTTGAAAATGCAAAGAATAAGAAAAAGAATTCTCCGGTGAGCGAATCAGCTAAGCCTTCATTTGCTGTTCCAGAACTTCCATCTAACGTTTCATCCATCAATGTTTCACAGAAAGGTGGCGATCATGCCTGATCAGATCGAACCAATCACACCGCGCGAAATTAGCGTCAACGATGTGCCCTTTGCGCAAGTAGAACAGAATGGCCCTAAAGGCTTTTTCGACCAACTGAAAGGTTTCTGGGTTACCTTCGCAACGATGTTCAAGAAGGTCAACACTGTCCAATATCCAGAAGTAAAAGAGCCAACTGCAGAGCGTTTTCACGGTCGTCATCAACTCAATCGCCATGAAGATGGTTTAGAAAAATGTATCGGTTGCGAACTCTGTGCATGGGCTTGTCCTGCAGATGCAATCCTTGTTGAAGGCGATAACAACACCGAAGAAAATCGTATGTCTCCTGGAGAGCGTTACGGCAAGGTGTACCAAATCAATTACCTACGTTGTATTTTCTGTGGTCTTTGTATCGAAGCCTGTCCAACTCGCGCACTCACAATGACAAATGAATATGAACTTGCAGATGAAACGCGCGAAAAATTGATTTTTGAAAAGGGAGATCTTTTAGCGCCATTGCGTGAAGGAATGTTGATGCCTCCTCACCCAATGTATCCAGGTATGGATGATTCAAATTATTACCGCGGTGAGGTAAAAGGTTCTCACCCATCACAGGATATTAAAAAATGATTGATCTCGCTATCTCTGTTGGACAGACCGGAACCCCAGAAGCGGTGATGTTCTGGATTCTTGGACCTATGGCAGTTCTTTCAGCTCTTGGAATGTTGCTCGTAAAGAAAGCTGTGCACTCAGCAATCTTGCTTGCATGGGTAATGATCATTCTCGCTATTTTCTATATTGCACAAGATGCAGTTTTCCTTGGAATTGTTCAAGTTGTCGTCTACACGGGCGCAGTAATGATGCTCTTCCTCTTTATTCTCATGCTTGTCGGTGTTGATTCATCTGATTCACTCACTGAAACCATCCCAGGCCTTCGACCAATTGCGATTACTGCAGCACTTGGTTTTGGTGGCTTGATGGTCTCACTTATTGCACGTGCAACTATTGGCCGAGAAATGGTTGGTCTCACAGCTGCGAATCTCGATGGCAATGTTCAAAGTATTGCTAAGAAATTATTCTCAACATATGTATGGCCATTCGAAGTTGTTTCAGCGCTACTAATTACTGCAGCGATAGGCGCGATGGTTCTTGCGCATCACCAAAGAACAACACTTCGCCCAACACAGCGCGAACAAGCAATCAACCGTTTCCGTTCCGGATCTCTTGCATCTGCAGCAGGTTTACCTGGTCCAGGTGTATTTGCTCGTCACAATGCAGTCGATGTTCCAGCGCTCTTGCCTGATGGCTCTGCTGCGCCAGCATCTGTGAGTGCAACGCTCAAAGCCCGCGGTGATGTCATCGATTCTAGAAAATTTGAACTTGGCGAAGTTGATACGAGCGTGGAGGAGGAGAAGTAATGAATGCCGCTAATTATTTATATATCTCAGCACTCCTCTTCACTATCGGCGCAGTCGGTGTAGTTGTTCGCCGAAATGCAATTGTTGTTTTCATGTGTGTTGAACTTATGCTCAACGCAGCAAATTTAGCCTTTGTAACTTTCGCTCGAATAAATGGAACTATCGATGGGCAGATTATGGCCTTCTTCACAATGGTTGTTGCTGCCTGCGAAGTAGTTGTAGGTCTTGCAATTATCGTGACAATTTACCGATCTCGTCGATCAGCATCTGTTGATGATGCTAGTTTGTTGAAGCGATAGCTATGCAAATCAATAACGGTCTTGTCTATCTCATAGCCTTGCCACTTGCTGGCGCACTTATCCTTTTACTTGCAGGACGTCGCGCAGATAAATGGGGCCATATTTTTGCAACACTCATGTCTGCATCATCATTTGCGGTAGGCCTACTTCAGCTCTCTCAGATGCTCGCTCGCCCAGTAGAAGAGCGCGCAGTAGAACAAAAACTCTTTGAGTGGATAGCCGTAGGTTCATTCCAGGTAGATGCAGGACTATTACTTGATCAGCTTTCAATATGTTTCGTACTTCTCATCACCGGCGTGGGCACCTTGATTCATATTTATTCAATCTCTTATATGTCACACGATAAGGATCGCCGCCGATTCTTTGCCTATCTCAATCTCTTCATCGCATCGATGCTCTTATTGGTTCTCGGTAATTCATTCCTCAATCTTTATGTGGGTTGGGAAGGCGTAGGCCTTGCCTCATATTTGCTCATTGGCTTCTGGAATCAAAAGCCTGCATATGCAACTGCTTCGAAAAAGGCATTTGTGATGAACCGTGTTGGCGACATGGGTCTTTCTTTTGCAATCATGATTGCTTTTGCAACTCTTGGAACAGTTTCATTTTCAGGAGTCAAAGAGGCGGTACCTCAAGCATCTACTGCATCATTGACAGCAATCGGAATAATGCTGCTAGTTGCAGCAGTAGGAAAATCTGCCCAATTCCCATTACAGGCATGGCTCGGCGATGCGATGGCTGGCCCAACACCAGTTTCAGCTCTTATTCACGCAGCAACAATGGTTACGGCAGGCGTGTATCTGATTACTCGTTCTAACTTTATTTTCGATGCTGCGCCAACAGCGCAATTACTCGTTGTC
>CAIZPZ010000070.1:0-5958 GCA_903934975.1 uncultured Actinomycetes bacterium
TACTGCATGATTCCGCCGTGGCGATAGTAATCTGCCTCACCCGGTGTATCGATGCGTACTTTCGCACTAAATTTCTTATCTCCTGCGCTAACGCTAACCGTCTTGGGAGTGGTGCCACTATTGAGTTCGACAATTCCTGAAATTGCAAATGTTTCCTCACCGGTGAGACCAAGTGATTGAGCATTTTGGCCATCAAGGAATTGCAAAGGCAGAACGCCCATGCCGATCAAGTTAGAGCGGTGAATTCTTTCAAAGCTTTCGGCAATTACTGCGCGAACACCAAGGAGCGCTGTGCCCTTTGCTGCCCAGTCACGTGATGAACCAGATCCATATTCTTTACCAGCCAAAATAACTAGCGGTACGCCAGCGTTGATGTAATCAACTGATGCATCATAAATAGTTGATTGCACTCCACCTTGCAAGAAGTTGCGAGTAAAGCCACCTTCGATTCCATCGAGCAACATGTTCTTTAGGCGAATATTTGCAAAGGTTCCACGAATCATGATTTCGTGATTACCGCGACGTGAACCATATGAGTTGAAATCTTTACGATCTACGCCGTGTTCCGCTAGATATTTTCCAGCTGGTGAATCAGCCTTGATATTGCCCGCAGGTGAGATGTGATCCGTTGTTACAGAATCTCCAAGAATGGCCATCACGCGCGCTCCAGCAATATCGGTTACTGGTGTTGGTTGCTTGGGCATGCCATCGAAATACGGTGGGCGACGAACATATGTTGACTTGGTATCCCACTCAAATGTTTTTCCTGTTGGAGTCGCTAGCGACTTCCAACGGTGATCGCCATCGAAGACACTTGCATAATCTTTTGTAAACATCTCTGATGAAATGGAAGCATCGATAACGCTTTGAATCTCTTGTGGTGATGGCCAGATATCTTTGAGATAAACAGGCTTGCCATCTTTGTCATTGCCCAACGAATCCTTTTCGAAATCGTGATCCATAGTTCCTGCAATTGCATATGCAACGACTAGTGGAGGCGATGCCAAGTAATTCATCTTTACATCTGGGCTAATGCGACCCTCAAAGTTACGGTTACCCGATAACACTGCTGTTACTGCTAGATCGTTGTCGTTGACTGCTTTGCTAATTTCTATTGGTAGCGGTCCTGAGTTACCAATACAAGTAACACAGCCATAGCCCACAAGGTGAAAACCAAGTTCCTGCATGTAATGAGTCAGCCCTGCGCGATCGTAATAATCGGTGACAACTTTTGAGCCAGGAGCAAGTGTTGTCTTTACCCATGGCTTAGATTTCAAGCCTTTCTCAACTGCTTTTTTGGCAAGAAGTGCTGCGCCAATCATTACTGATGGATTAGAAGTGTTTGTACATGAAGTAATCGATGCGATTACAACATCGCCATTTTTGATTGTTGTTGCTTCGTTACGTACCTTGATTGCAACCGCTGACTTTTCAGTTTTGTCAGAAAAGTACGTTGGCAAAATGCTTTCAAATGAAGACTTTGAATCTGTCAGTGAAATGCGATCTTGCGGACGCTTAGGTCCTGCAATAGATGGAACAACAGTTGATAGATCGAGTTCGATATTTTCAGAAAAACGTGGGGTAAGGGATGGGTCGTGCCATAGACCCTGCTTCTTTGCATATTGCTCAACAAGTGCAACTGCATCCTCGCTGCGACCAGTAAGACGTAAGTAGCGCAGAGTCTCTTCATCGATAGGAAAAATTGCGCAGGTTGATCCGTACTCCGGACTCATATTTCCAATAGTTGCGCGATTTGCCATAGGAACAGCAACAACTCCTGGACCATAAAATTCTACGAACTTTCCAACAACTCCGTGCTTGCGAAGCATCTGAGTAATTGTCAGAGCTAAATCTGTGGCGGTTGTTCCCAGTGGAAGCGTGCCGCTGAGTTTGAAGCCAACTACGCGTGGAATCAACATTGATACTGGTTGGCCAAGAAGCGCTGCTTCTGCCTCAATGCCACCGACTCCCCAACCGAGAACTCCAAGTCCATTGACCATCGTTGTGTGCGAATCAGTACCGACAACAGTGTCTGGATATGCACGAAGTACTCCACCTACTGTGCGAGTCATGATCACGCGTGCAAGAAATTCAATATTTACCTGGTGCACAATTCCCGTTCCAGGTGGCACGACTTTGAACTCATCAAAGGCGCTCTGGCCCCAACGCAAGAAGCGATAACGCTCTTGGTTGCGCTCGTACTCAATATCTGTGTTCTCTTCAAATGAATTCTTTGTTCCAAAGACATCAGCGATAACGCTGTGATCAATTACTAGTTCTGCCGGTGCTAGTGGGTTGACCTTAGAAGCGTCGCCACCTAATTCAACGATTGCCTCACGCATAGTTGCAAGATCGACGATGCACGGCACGCCTGTAAAATCCTGCATAACAACGCGTGCTGGAGTGAATTGAATTTCAGTATCTGGTTCAACTGATGGATCCCAATGAGCAAGGGCCTTGATGTGATCAGCTGTGATATTTGCGCCATCTTCTGTGCGCAACAAATTCTCAAGCAATACTTTCAAACTAAATGGAAGATCTTTCGCGCCATCGATTGCAGAAATATCAAAAATTTCGAAACTCTTACCCGCTACATCTAAATTCTTCTTCGCGTTGAAAGAGTTTTTACTCATCTGGGTCTCCGCTTTCTAAAAGTATCTTGACGTCAAGATACCTTATTCTGTTCGTAGAGTGCAACTGTTTCGATGTGATGTGTCATGGGAAAGAGATCAAATGCGCGCATTTTTTTGAGCGAATAGCCCACTTCATGCAAATATGTCGTATCTCGAGCAAGTGCAGCAGGATCACATGCAACATAAACAATTGCGCGAGGTGCAATGCGAGCAAGTTCACTAATGACTTCTTTGCCGGCACCTTCGCGAGGTGGATCCAGAATGACTACATCTCCCCCATCAATTCGAGTAATTGCTCGCTCGACAGATGCTGTAACGATATTTACATTCGAATGAGCTGCAAAATTTCTTTTTGCATCAGCAGTTGCGCTCTTGCTTCCTTCAACTAAATCAATTCTTCCTTTTGGACCAACTGCATCAATGAGCGCGCTGGTAAAAAGACCCACACCCCCGTAGAGGTCTAATACATGCTCGCCACTGTGCACATTTGCATACTCAGAGACAATTTCTGTAAGAACTTTGGGAGCATTGAAATGGCTTTGCCAGAAGGAATCATTGCTGACTTCCAAGACGTTATCTCCAACTTTTTCATGCATTACTTCTTTACTCTCACCAGTTACATAACTCTCACCTGTAGAAGAGGTAGCTAGATCAATTTTTTCTCCTGCTTGCCATTGCTTCTTTGCCTGAGTTGAAAATCCAATTCCCGGAGCGGTAATAGGGCAATTTTCGATAGTAATGACGTTATGGCTTCGCGCAGAGATGAAGCCGAGTTTTCCACTCTTTGTAACTGATGCGCTTGCGCGAGTACGCCATCCCAAGGCTGGTCCAACTTCTTCTACTTCAACATCTACTTCCATTTTTGCAATACGCGCAAATTGTTCACGAATAACATCACTCTTGAGTTTTCTCTGGGCGCTAATTTCTATGTGCTGGAAGTCGCAACCACCGCAGCCCAAGCGATGTGCATATGAACACGGTGGAGAAACGCGATCGATAGAAGGCTTTTCTACGCTGATGACATCGCCTCTATTGAAACTTGATCCCACACTTGAAATTTCGATAGTGCACTCTTCACCCGGAATCGCATGTCGCACGAAAATAACTGCACCTTCGTGACGGGCAATGAAATGGCCGCCATGGGCTACTTTTTCAATAGTGACGGCAACTCGTTGGCCAACGACCATTTTTTTCGGGGTTACCTTCTCAGATGCCATAGATGTAAGCCTATGGGTGTAAGTTACATCTTGTGCACGTCGTCATTATGGGTTGCGGTCGAGTCGGCTCCTCTTTAGCCATCGAACTTGAGGCAGCGGGACATAGTGTTGCAATCATCGATCAAGCCCGTGAAGCATTCCGACGTCTTGGTCCAGATTTCAAAGGTCTCACAGTTACAGGTGTTGGTTTTGATAGTGACACTCTTCTAGAAGCTGGAATTCAGCGAGCAGATGCATTTGCTGCTGTGAGCAATGGTGATAATTCAAATATTTTGGCTGCACGCGTTGCTCGCGAAACATATGGAGTTCAAAATACTGTCGCTCGAATTTATGATCCAGGTCGCGCTGAAATTTATCAGCGCCTGGGTATCCCAACAGTTGCAACTGTTATTTGGGCAAGTGATCAAATCATGCGTCGCCTTGTTCCTGAAGGCTCACGCTCTGAATGGCGCGATGCAACAGGCACAGTGCAATTAGCTGAAATGCATCCTCATAAGAGTTGGTATGGAAAAGCGGCATTACTCATCGACAAAATTACTCCTGCTCGCGTTGCATTTATTACTCGACTAGGTGAGGCGCTCATTCCTAATGAACACACTGTTTTGCAAGAGGGAGATCTCCTGCACGTCATGGTTCTAGATTCAGAGATTGCAATTACAGAGAAATCACTTTCGCATTCACCAGATGAGGCCTCATGAGAATCGCAATTGCAGGAGCAGGCAATGTAGGTCGCGCTATTGCTCGCGAACTTTTAGATAATGGTCATCAAGTTTTACTTATCGATAGAGATCCAAAGGCTCTCAAATTAGAGAGCGTTCCCGATGCTGAATGGCTCATGGCTGATGCTTGCGAAATTACAGCCTTAGATAATGCAAAATTAGATACCTGCCAAGTCCTCGTTGCAGCAACTGGTGATGACAAGGTAAATCTTGTTACATCTCTACTAGCCAAGACTGAATATGGTGTTCCACGCGTTGTTGCTCGTATCAATCATCCAAAGAATGAATGGCTCTTTGATTCATCATGGGGTGTTGATGTTGCAGTATCAACACCACGAATAATCTCTGCCCTCGTTGAAGAGGCTGTCAGTGTTGGCGATGTTGTCCGACTCTTCTCATTCAAAAAGGGTCAAGCAAACTTAGTTGAACTCACTCTTCCTGATACTTCTTCTTGTATCGGAAAAACTGTCGAAGAAATTGTGTTGCCTGATGATGCAGCCTTAGCTGCAATTGTGCGAGATGGTCGCGTTATTACTGCTAAGGCCCACGATGTATTTGCCGCCGGTGATGAACTTCTATTTGTTGCATCAGCTGCTGCTGAAGATAAAATCAAAGCCTGCTTTATCAATAACTAATCTGCTTTTACAGTAGGAACTTTCTTCAAGATCATCCATGTACCCCACGCTGTTGCAATGAATAGCGGGTATCCCATCGCAAGGTTTACGGTACCGAGTAAGTTCACATTGCCACTTTTGTATATTGGGTATTGAACAGCAATGCGTCCAAAGAACATTGCGACCCAAAGCCATCCTGCACGCATATAGGCACGCTTGCGCTGCGGATTCTTTCGCCACAAGAAATTCTCTCCCAATAGCGGACCGAGAATGACTCCAATAATCGGCCATCCCGCCAAGTTAGCAATCAAATATGCGCTTCCATATGCCAAGTTGGTGAGTAATTTAGGAATATAGAAATCTGAAGCATTGCCACTTCGATTTGCAAGGTATGCACAAAAGAGAACTCCTATGAGTCCAGATATAACATGTTGAATCGTATCTTTCATGGCAAGGCGAATAATTGTTAGAACAATAGATGTTCCAATCGCGCCATAGAGTGCGACTTGTAGATCATCAGAAATATTAAAAATGATGAGGAATAGAACGGCTGGCAAACCTGAATCTAGTAATCCCTTTTTTCCACCGAGTGCGTCAAGGATTTTCGCTTTATCGTCTTTCTCCTCCATTAGCCCTCACTCTTCACACCTGTTGAACCAAAACCACCATCACCGCGACCTGAGCCAGGGAGTTCGCGAACTTCAATAAAATTAGCGCGTTCGACCTTTTGGATTACGAGTTGCGCAATTCGATCACCACGTTTGAAAGTTATTGA
>CAIZPZ010000071.1:0-7058 GCA_903934975.1 uncultured Actinomycetes bacterium
CAATAATGTCACAGAGGCGAGTGCCACTTGCAACGGTGTCGCCAATAACTGCTGTGAGATCAGAAATAACGCCATCTTTATGAGCAACTAGTGGTTGCTCCATCTTCATTGCTTCAAGAACGATGACAAGATCGCCCACCTGCACCTTTTGACCAACTTCGACAGCAATTTTTACGACAGTACCTTGCATTGGACTCTTCAGTGAATTTCCCGCAGCCGCCCCAGAGAGAGATTTCTTTGCACGATGGCGCTTTACAACAGGTGCTGGTGCATGGACTAATACATCAAATCGCTTTCCATTAATTTCAGCAACCAATTGTTGTGGTGCCATATGTGTTTCAAGTGCAGGCTCGACTCCAACGTAGGCAGGTATCTCATTTACAAATTCATTTTCAATATAACTTGTGTAGATACTAAATTTTTCGGTGAAGGCACTGTCCTCAAGAATTGCACGATGGAATGTCAGAGCAGTAGCAAGGCCATCAACTTTGAACTCTGCTAGTGCACGACGAGCGCGTTCAATTGCTTCTTTACGAGTAGCTCCGGTAACAATAAGTTTGGCTAGAAGTGAATCAAAGTTTCCGCCAATCGTGTCACCATTTCTAAAGCCTGCATCTACGCGCACACCAGGACCTGTTGGGATTTCCCACTGAGTAATGCGTCCTGGTGCGGGTAAGAATGAACGGCCAGGATCTTCACCATTGATTCGAAATTCAAGTGAATGGCCACGGATAACGGGATCATCGAAACCAAGAGATTCACCCATAGCAATTCTAAATTGTTCACGAACTAAATCGATTCCTGTAACTTCTTCACTGACAGGATGTTCGACTTGCAGGCGAGTATTTACTTCAAGAAATGAAATTGTTCCATCTAAACCAATAAGAAATTCGCATGTACCTGCGCCTATATAACCAGCCTCTTTCATAATTGCTTTACTGGAACGGTATAACTCTTGATTCTGAGCATCAGTGAGAAATGGGGCAGGGGCCTCTTCGACCAATTTCTGATGACGTCGTTGCAAAGAACAATCACGTGTACTGATAACAACTGCATGCCCATGCTTATCGACAAGAACTTGAGTTTCAACGTGACGGGGTTTATCTAAATATCGTTCAACGAAGCATTCACCGCGACCAAAGCCAGAGATAGCCTCACGGACGGCGGATGCAAATAGCTCTGGAATTTCTTCCATCGTACGTGCAACTTTGAGTCCACGGCCACCGCCACCGTGTGCTGCTTTGATCGCAACTGGCAAACCATGTTCTTTGGCAAAAGCTGTAACTTCTTCATGACCTTCAACTGGATCTTTTGTACCAGCGACAAGGGGAGCGCCTGCCTTTGCTGCAATTTTGCGAGCAGAGACTTTATCTCCGAGTGCGCGAATAGCGGCGGGTGGAGGTCCTATCCAAATCAAACCTGCATCGATAACAGCTTGTGCAAAGTTGGCATTTTCAGATAAAAAACCATAGCCAGGGTGAACTGAATCAGCACCAGATTTTTTAGCGACTTCAATCAATTTTTCTATATTCAAATAGGTTTGCGTAGCAGTAATGCCATCGAGTGAGAATGCATAATCCGCGCTTTGCGCATGCAATGAGTTGCGATCTTCCTGCGAATAAACAGCAACACTCTCAAGACCATGATCCTTACATGCGCGAATCACGCGCAATGCAATTTCTCCTCTATTTGCTATGAGTACGCGCTTCATACCATTTCCTTTACTTCTGGCCATGAATAGCCAAGCTGGTTCATCGCTTTGCGCAAGAATGGCATAGAAATTCCAACAACATTTGTGTAATCACCTTCGATAGATGGAATAAAGGGAGAACTAAATCCATCGAGAGTGAAGCCACCTGCAACATGGAGAGGCTCACCAGAGGCAACATAATCATCTATCTCTTCATCGGTCATTTCCGAAAAAGTAACTTTTGTTGTGACACGATCCGAAATCTCAATATCTTTGGCTGTATCAATGACGCAATGGCCAGTGTGCAAATATCCAGAGTTACCTCGAACTCGTGATGCACGCTCTTTTGCAATTGAAGGCTCTCCAGGTTTTCCAAGTGATTCGCCTTCAAATTCAAATGTAGAGTCACAACCAATAATAATTGCAGGAAAATCAATCTGGTCACGAATAGTGTGCGCCTTCGTTATCGCAAGAGCAATCACCATGTCGGCAGGTGCGAGTGAGTTGAAAAATGGAGTCTCCTCATCAACATGGCTCACCATAATTTTTGGTTTCAATCCGGCAGATTCCAACAATCGACGCCTAGATGCAGATTGAGATGCAAGAACAACTGTTGGCATTTATGAATTATTCCTTGCCCCAAAAGTAATCTGATGTGGCAGAGGTTGACGTAACTGAGGCAAGCCAAAGACGCTGCGCTTGATTACTGGCTCTAGTTTTTCAGGTGGATTGGCAATTAGTGCCTCTCGAATTGCTTCCACTTCTTGTGGTGTTGGATTTCCAGATGCAATAGTGAATTTCATTAGAGTGGAATATTTCCGTGTTTGCGTGCTGGTAATGAATCTCGCTTTGTCTTCAATGTTCTAAATGCCTTTGTTATATATGCACGAGATTGATTTGGTTCGATAACTGTGTCAATGATTCCTCGCTCCGCGGCAAGATATGGATTAGCGAGTGTTTCGTTATATTCCTCAACTAATTCGGCACGCTTTTTCTCAGGATCTTTTGCATCGCTCAATTCATTACGGTAAAGAATATTCACAGCACCTTGAGCGCCCATCACTGCAATTTCTGCAGTTGGCCATGCAAAGTTAATGTCGCTGCCTAAGTATTTAGAGCCCATAACAATAAATGCGCCACCGTATGCTTTTCGTGTAATAAGGGTGACAAGTGGAACTGATGCTTCAGCGTAGGCATAGAGTAATTTTGCTCCACGGCGAATAATGCCGTTCCACTCTTGTTCCGTTCCAGGCAAGAAGCCTGGTACATCTACAAGAGTAAGAATAGGAATATTGAATGCATCGCAGAAACGTACAAAGCGTGCTGCTTTTTCACTTGAATTTATATCGAGCGTTCCAGCTAGTTGTTGTGGCTGGTTAGCAATTATTCCAACTGACTGGCCTTCAATACGACCAAAACCAACAATGATATTTGGGGCATAGAGGGCATGTACTTCTAAAAATTCGCCTTCATCTAGTAAGGCATTGATGAGAACCTTCATATCGTATGGCTGATTAGTGCTATCGGGAATAAGAGTATCTAGGGCAATATCGGATGCTTTCTTTTCCAAAAGTTCAGTAGGAGGAAGTTGTGGAACGCCATCCATATTGTTGCTAGGCAAGTAGGAAAGAAGAGCCTTTACGTAATCGATTGCATCTTCTTCACTCTCGGCCAAGTAATGTGAATTACCAGTGCGTGTGTTGTGAGTATGAGCGCCGCCAAGTTCTTCCATGCCGACATCTTCACCAGTCACGGTCTTTATAACATCTGGGCCAGTAATAAACATGTGTGAGGTTTCATTGACCATAACCGTAAAGTCAGTGAGTGCGGGTGAGTAGGCAGATCCACCTGCGCATGGTCCGAGAACTAATGAAATTTGTGGGATTACTCCAGAGGAGCGCGTATTGAGGCGGAAGATTTTTCCGTATCCACCGAGGGATGCGACTCCTTCTTGAATGCGAGCTCCACCGGAATCATTTATGCCAATCAAAGGAATGCCACTCTTGAGAGCGAATTCTGCAATCTTTACGATCTTTTCTGCATGAACTTCGCCAAGACTTCCACCCATAATTGTGAAATCTTGTGAATACAAAGCAATTGGTCGGCCATCAACCGTTGCCGTTCCAATAACAACGCCATCACCATAGGGACGGTTCTTTTCCATTCCAAATTTTGTTGATCGGTGGCGAGCAAACTCATCAATTTCAGTAAATGAATCTTCATCGACGAGTGCGCTAATACGCTCACGGGCAGTCATCTTGCCTTTTGCATGTTGCTTTTCAACTGCACGTGCTGAACCAGCGTGTACAGCCTCTTCTACGCGTGCGCGCAAATCTTCAATTTTTCCTGCAGTTGTATGGAGATCGCTCATACCCCTACGGTACTAGGCGTGAGCAACGAAGTGCTAAGAACTCCACTCGATGAAGCGGAGATCAATTCAAAAATTACGCCGTACTGGCGGGTAAGCGTGGTCGAACTCACTGGTTCAACGCAGAACGATCTACTACAACTTGTTGAGTCAAGAAATGCATTAGACGGTCAAGTAATTGTTACTGAATATCAAAGTAGCGGACGCGGAAGATTAGATAGAACTTTTGAAGCACCTGCACTCAGTGCACTGCTTTTTTCTTTTTACATTAAGCCACGTAAAGAAAGAAGCGAGTGGGGTTTTATTCCTCTTATCGCTGGTTTGAGTCTTGTTCGTGCCATCACATCAACAGATACTGTAATGAATGTTTCATTGAAATGGCCAAATGATTTAATAATCAATGAAAAGAAGTGTGCTGGAATTATTGCTCAAACAACGAATGAGGGAATAGTTCTTGGTATCGGACTTAATGTTTCAATGAGATCAAATGAATTACCTGTACCCAATGCAACTTCTCTCGCTATTGAAGGCTCAAAAATCTCTGACCGGAATGTACTTCTCTCTCACATCCTCAATACATTTGCAGAGCTCTTTGAATCCTGGGAAGAAGGATCTGATTTGTTGGAGGAATATGCCAGCACAAGCAGCACTATTGGCAAGAATGTTCGAATCGAAATCCCTGGCGGAGAGATACTTCAGGCAAGCGTTACTGGAATATCGACTACTGGCGAACTCGTACTAGATGACGGAAGGCATGTCAGCGCCGGCGATGTGATTCATCTACGATAACGCTCGTGAAAAACTCTTTTCCAACCGTTGGCGTTATCGGTGCTGGTCAGTTAGCGCGCATGATGGTGGCACCAGCCACAGCGCTAGGAATCGATTTACTCTTACTCGCAGCGGATGAAAATGACTCTGGCGCACAAATTACTAATTCAGTAATCGGAGATTTTCGTGACTTAGAGACTGTCCGAAATTTTGCAAAACAATGTGATGTTATAACTTTTGAACATGAACTTATTCCATTGGCAATTATCAAGACGCTAGAAAATGATGGGATAGTCGTACGCCCTAGTTCAGCCTCATTTATTTACTCACAGAATAAAGCAGTAATGCGAGATTTTCTCAAAGATTTTCCTGCACCTAAGTGGCACGTTATTTCCAAAGCGGATGAAGTGAAGCAATTTCCTGTCATTGCTAAATCAATATCAGGAGGCTATGACGGTAGGGGAGTCTGGAAAGTAAATTCGATAGATCAACTAGAAGAGATATTGGAAGAAACGAATCAACTTCTTATAGAAGAACTTATCGACTTCGATATTGAAATTGCAGTTATGGTGGCTCGTTCACCACACGGTCAAGCAACTACATGGACGCCAACTCAAACGGTTCAAAAAGATGGCATATGCACAATGACGATTACTCCAGCACCAGATCTTTCCGAAGACCTCAGTAGAAAAGCGCAAAAGTTGGCGCTAGATATTGCGGCCCATGTAGGTGTCGTTGGAGTTATGGCTGTTGAAATGTTTGTCCGTGGTGATCAACTTTATGTAAATGAACTTGCCATGCGTCCACACAATTCAGGTCATTGGACAATTGATGGCGCAAAGACATCACAATTCGAACAACATCTAAGAGCTGTTCTTGATTTACCTTTGGGCGATCCATCGATGAGCGCGCGCAACGTCGTTATGGGAAATATTCTCGGTGGAGAGAAAGAAGATATGTATCGTCCATATTTACATCTCATGGCGCGCAACCCTGATCTCAAGTTCCACCACTACAGAAAAGAGGTTAAACCTGGGCGCAAGATTGGTCACATTAACGCTTTAGGTGATCATCTCGTAGAATTGCGTGCAGATGTAGAACATGCCTTGGCCTATATGAGTGGAGAGATTGATGAGTGATGTAGCAATCATCATGGGATCAGATTCTGATTGGCCAATTATGGAAGATGCAGCAAAAGTTCTTGATTCCCTTGGCATCTCATATAGCGCTGAAGTTGTCTCGGCTCATCGCATGCCCCTCGAAATGGTTGAGTTTGCACAAAGTGCGGCAAGTAAAGGTTTCAAAGTAATAATCGCTGGCGCTGGTGGCGCAGCGCATCTTCCAGGAATGGTTGCATCTCTTACCGCCTTACCTGTTATCGGCGTTCCAGTTGCTCTCAAAAATCTTGATGGAATGGATTCACTTCTCTCGATAGTACAAATGCCTGCGGGAGTACCGGTTGCAACTGTTGGAGTTGGTAATGCAAAGAATGCAGCGCTCCTAGCAGCTCGAATTCTTGGGATCAGCGATAAAGATATTTCATCGAAAGTAAGTAAGGCTTTAGAAGATTTGAATTCAGAAGCAAAAGCAAAAGGTGCCAGTCTTAGCGCTAAGCGAAATCAGAAGACTGGTTTTTAGTTCATTTCTTTCGATATTCAATAGCAGGGCAGCGATCCATAATCGCAATCAGGCCAGCTTCTACCGCTCTGGCAACAGCTTCATGATCAATAACATCTAACTGAAGCCATACCGCTTTTGCGCCAATTGCAATTGCTTCATCAACGACCGTGCCAACTAATTTAGAATTTACAAAACAATCCACAACATCGACTGCAATAGGAATCTCTGCGAGAGTTTTGTATCCAGTCTCTCCATGAACCGTTTCTGCGCGCGGATAGACAGGAATGATGTGATGGCCTTTATCTTGCAAAAGCTTTGAGACTCCATACGCGGCACGCTCAGGGTTATTTCCAAGTCCGACCACAGCCCATGTTTTCATCGCAAGAACTGCATCAATATCTTCTTGCGAATTAATCGGTACGCCCCAATGCGTGAACTCGCCATCCTGCACTACGCCACTTGTCACGATCGAGCATATTTCGACCATCGATAAGGAACTTAGATTTTACAAGTTGACCTATAGCGCCGGGATCTAATTCTCGATATTCCTTCCATTCAGTCAAATGCAAAATCGCATCTGCATCTTTGACTGCAACTTTTACATCCTCTTCG
>CAIZPZ010000072.1:0-1598 GCA_903934975.1 uncultured Actinomycetes bacterium
CAACTGTTCGAAGTGGAAGTGGATTAGCGCTTTCTTCGAGAAACATTCGACTTTCTGACATAGAACAAGAAAGTGCGCTCATTATCTCAAAGGCACTCACTACAGCATCAGTAGAGAAAACAGTTGAATCAGCTCAGAGAACCCTCGATGATGTTTTGGGGCAAGAGAAAGCTTTTACAAAAGACTATGCAGTGATTGTTGACGAAAAAGATTTTTCAATAGCCACACAGATGAGTCAAAAGAAGCGTGGTCTCGTAGCCGGTTGGATTAATGGCATACGTTTGATTGACAATATGCCAATGAATGTGGGCCATCAATCATGAAGTTACTAGCACCTGCCCCTGGATGGACATCACACGCAGATGTCATCGTTGTTGGCTCGGGAGTTGCTGGGCTTACAACTGCTCTGCAAGTAAGAACATTTGGTCTATCTGTTTTGCTTGTAACAAAAGCAAAAGTTGATGAAGGTTCTACAAAGTGGGCACAAGGCGGAATTGCTGCAGCACTAGGGCCAGGAGATTCACCTGATCAACATGAGAAAGACACACTTGTCGCTGGTGCTGGGCTTTGTGATCTTGAAGCAGTGAAAGTTCTCGTAACGGAGGGCCCTGAAGCGGTCCGCAAACTTATTGCGCGCGGAGCAATATTTGATACTGAAGCAAGTGGTGAGATTGCACTAACTCGCGAAGGCGGTCACTTACGTAACCGTATTTTGCATGCGGGTGGAGATGCAACTGGCGCTGAAGTCTCGCGCGCACTCTTATCTGCAGTCAACGATGATCCAGAGATTGAAGTTGTGGAAGATGCACTAGTGCTCGATGCACTCAAAGATAAAAATGGCGCTGTTTGTGGAGTTACATTGCACGTTATCGGCGCAGGTACACGTGACGGCGTCGGACAAGCAATGGCGCGCGCTGTTGTACTTGCAACGGGTGGGCTCGGACAAGTATTTGCACAAACTACAAATCCATCAGTATCAACAGGTGATGGTGTTGCTCTAGCACTTCGCGCAGGTGCAAAAGTTGCCGATGTTGAATTCATACAATTTCATCCAACAGTTCTTTGGTTAGGTGAAGATTCTCAAGGTCAACAACCACTTATTAGCGAAGCGGTTCGTGGAGAAGGTGCATACCTTGTTGATGACAATGGTGTGAGATTTATGAAAGAGCAGCATCCATTAGCAGAACTTGCTCCCAGAGATGTAGTTGCCATTGCAATTATGCGTTCTATGGTTGCTAATAAAACACATCACGTCTGGCTCGATGTTCGCCACCTTGCAGGCTTCACCGAAAGATTTCCAACTATCTACGCATCATGTATTGCACATGGAATTGACCCACTTACACAATTGATCCCGGTTGCACCTGCATCGCACTATGCATCCGGTGGAGTGAGAGTAGATCTCAATGGCCGCACTAGCGTTGCCGGCCTGTATGCGTGCGGTGAAACAGCATGTTCTGGCGTACATGGAGCAAATCGTTTGGCCTCTAATTCACTTCTTGAAGGACTTGTATTTAGTGCACGAATTGCTGCTGACATTGCAGCCACAATTCCTTCTCAAGGAATTGCCATTACCGATAATTCTGAGTCAATACTTA
>CAIZPZ010000073.1:0-2710 GCA_903934975.1 uncultured Actinomycetes bacterium
CAGGGTTTCTCACGCGATCTCGATCGTATTCACGATTGGCTCGACCGCGCTCTCGTAAGCCCATTGGGTTCAGGAGCCTTGGCAGGTTCATCTCTGCCGCTCTCACCTGAAGTAACAGCTGCCAACCTCGGATTTACATCGAGCGCTGCCAACTCAATCGATGGCGTATCAGACCGTGACTTTGTTGCCGAAGCGCTCTTTATTCTCTCCATGGTTGGCATTCATCTATCTCGTATCGGTGAAGAGTGGTGCATCTGGGCAACTACCGAATTCGGTTGGGCAAGGGTTGCTGATGCTTATTCAACCGGTTCATCAATCATGCCGCAGAAGAAGAATCCAGATATGGCAGAACTCGCTCGCGGCAAAGCAGGGCGATTGGTTGGAAATCTCACCGGGGTTCTCACAATGCTGAAAGGTTTACCTTTCGCATATAACCGCGATCTGCAAGAGGATAAAGAACCGCTCTTTGATTCTATCGATACAGTGCTTCTCGTGATTCCTGCAGTAACAGGCATGGTCGCTACAACAGATTTTGATCGCGAGAAGATGGCGCTGGCTGCGCCACTTGGCTTCTCACTTGCTACCGAGATTGCCGATTACTTGGTGCGAGCAAAGGTTCCATTTGCCCATGCACATGAGGCGGCAGGTAAGTGCGTAGCTCTCTGCGAATCAACGGGTCGTCAACTCCATCAATTGACGGATGACGAGTTCGTATCCATTCATCCTTCTCTCAAGAGTGATGTGCGAGATGTACTGACGGTTCAGGGCGCACTCGAATCACGTAGAACAGTGGGTGGAACTTCTCCCTCATCCTTTAAAGCTCAAATTAAGGAGGCGACAGCAATCACCGCTGCGTACTCAAAGGAATTTACCGACAAGGCGAAGGCTTTTTCAGAGATGATGGGTGCGTGAAGAACGAGATGACAGATCTAATCGATGACCTTAAATGGCGCGGCCTTATTTCTCAGACCACCGATGAGAAAGAGCTCCGTGAGGCGCTCAAAAAGCCCATCACGCTCTATCTCGGCACCGACCCAACTGCACCCAGCATCCATGTGGGAAACCTCGTAGTTCTCCTTGTTCTCCGTCGTTTTCAGCTGGCAGGCCATCACACACTTCCATTAATTGGGGGAGCCACAGGCCTTGTAGGAGACCCCAGCGGCAAGAATGAAGAACGCACACTTAATACAACTGACGTTGTTGAGCAGTGGGTAAAGCGCATGACAACTCAGCTCTCAAAGTTTATGGATTTCGAAACAAAGCAGAACCCAGCAAAGATGGTCAATAACCTCGATTGGACAGCTCCAATGTCTGCAATCGAATTCTTGCGCGATATCGGAAAGCACTTTAGCGTCAATCAGATGCTCAATAAGGATGCAGTCTCTGCCCGTCTTGAAAAGGATGGCATTTCATACACTGAGTTTTCATACCAAGTCTTGCAATCTATGGATTATCTCGAGCTCTACCGCAAATATAACTGCACACTTCAAATAGGCGGTTCAGATCAGTGGGGAAATATCACTGCAGGCCTCGATCTTATTCGTCGTGCAGAGGGTGGATCAGCACATGCACTGACAGTTCCATTGTTAACTAAGACTGATGGTTCTAAGTTTGGCAAGACTGCGGGTGGTGCGGTCTGGATTGATCCTGAAATGACATCGCCCTACGCCTTCTTCCAATACTGGCTTAACTCAGATGATAAAGATGTCATCAAGTTTCTTAAAGTCTTCTCATTTAAATCACGTGAAGAGATTGAAGCGTTAGAGAAAACTCATAACGAGAATCCTGGCGCACGAGAAGCACATCGCGAGCTCGCCCGTGAATTAACTTCACTTGTTCATAGCCCTGAAATTTGTCAACGAGTCGAAGCTGCAGCTCGCGCGCTCTTCGGCCAAGGTGACATCACTGAGTTAGATGAAGCAACGCTCTCTGCCGCTTTGGCAGAACTTCCACGCACTCAAGTAAAAAGTGGAGAAGAGATTCCGACATGGGTCGATCTCTTGGCAGCGACAGGGGTTGTCGACTCAAAATCTGCCGCCCGACGCATCGTCAAAGAAGGTGGCGCATATCTCAATAATGAGAAGATTTCGGGCGAAGATTTCCGTCTCGAAAAAAGCCACTTTTTATGCGGTAAATATGCAGTTTTGCGAAAGGGCAAGCGCGACCTAGCTGCAGTAGAGCTAATTTAAGGTTTTCGATATTCGCCAAAATCCTCACTTTTTACGCATAAAAGTGAGGATTTTTGCTATTTCCGCCATAAAGAGCTCAATTGGCCCAGGGGGAGCGGACCCGATTTGACCCCCCTTGGCCCAACCCCCTATAGTTGCGCTCCTTGCTGTGGAACGGACTTTTACGAGGCCGTACAGCACAACTTCCCGATCTAGGCCTAAACAAGCCAGTTTGACCGTGCTTGTTGCCATGGACTAGATTTGGCAGTCTGCCCTGAAAAAAGGAAGAAATTCCTGCTTGCAGTGCGCATCCGTACCTTGAGAACTCAACAGCGTGCCATAAGTCAATGCCGAGAAGGCTTACTTTATTGTGCAAACAATTAAGCGCCTTCTCAAATAAATACTTCAATGAAGTATGTACCAGACGCTATTTATAGCGCCTGGAAATACTCGTTGATTTCCTTTGGTAAAGACAAAATAAACGACAGTTTGTTTGTCTCGTAAGCCATGAAAAAAACTTTCTATGGAGAGTTTGATCCTGG
>CAIZPZ010000074.1:0-2429 GCA_903934975.1 uncultured Actinomycetes bacterium
CACCAGTGACAATATCTGTACGAAGTGATGGAGCAATCTCGGCAATTTTTGACTGGCTAATATGTTTGTGCCAAGGAAGCGCACGTTGAAACCCTCGAAGTGCGTCGTAGAGAGCAAGGCCCGCACCAACATAAGTGCGCTCTTTGAATTTTTCAGTCAACGGAAATAGAAATCCAACTGGTTTTACTAAATGTGGCGCAAGGGTAGAAACTAATAATTCTCGCTCGTGCAGAGCTTCTCGAACTAATTTGAAGTCGTATTGCTCTAGGTATCGAAGGCCTCCATGAATGAGTTTGCTTGATCGACTAGATGTGCCTGATGCAAAATCGTTAGCCTCTATGAGTGCAACTTTGAGCCCACGAGATGCAGCATCTAATGCTGCTCCGACGCCTGTGACTCCCCCGCCAATAACGAGAATATCGAATGTTTCATCTGCCAACTGGCGCAGCGCCTCTTCTCGCTGTTCGGGCGATAATGCCGAGGTAAACATTGCGGGTAATCTCCAATATGACTGAGTAGAGTAAGACTAACTCAACACAGAAGGTATTTCTAATCATGTCCTACATCGGAAGTCTGGATCAAGGTACAAGTAGTACCCGTTTTATGATCTTTGACCATAGCGGAAGTGTTGTAGGGCAACATCAATTAGAGCACCGCCAAATAATGCCTCATGCCGGTTGGGTCGAACATGATGCGAGCGAGATTTGGGAACGTACTCAAGAAGTAATAACAGGAGCGCTCAAGCAGGCCAATATTCTTGCATCCGATTTAGTCGGGATCGGAATCACAAATCAGCGCGAAACAACAGTTGCATGGGATGTAAAGACAGGTTTGCCTTTAGCAAATGCAATCGTTTGGCAAGATACAAGGACTGCTAATTATCTGGATTCATTGAGTGATGCTCACAAGAAGCTCATTACTCACCGCAGCGGACTCACTATTGCCCCATATTTTTCAGGCAGCAAGATGCACTGGTTCATCAGCGAAGTACCTGCAGTCCGCGATGCAATAACAGAAGGCAACGCGCGCTTTGGAACAATAGATTCGTGGATCTTGTGGAACTTATCTGGTGGCGTACGGGGTGGAGTTCACTTTACTGATGTAACAAATGCCAGTCGGACGCTTCTAATGAACCTAGAAACTTTAGATTGGGATCAAGAGTTACTCGATATATTTGAAATTCCTCGTAGTGTTCTACCGCAAATCAAGTCCTCATCTGAACAATATGCACTCACTGATCCTCATGGACCATTTGGAAGTGCGATTCCGATTGCAGGAATTCTTGGAGACCAACAGGCTGCAATGGTTGGTCAGGTCTGTTTTGACCGAGGTGAATCAAAGACAACGTATGGCACAGGAAATTTCGCACTGCTCAATACTGGTACAGAAATTGTTAGATCAAAAAATGGGCTACTGACAACGCTGTGTTACAAATTTGGAGATGAACCAGCCAGATATGCACTTGAGGGTTCTGTCGCAGTTACAGGTTCTGCAATTCAATGGTTGCGTGACCAACTAGGAATAATTAGTAATGCAGCAGAGACTGAACATCTTGCAGCCTCCGTCATTAGCACTGAAGGCGTCTACTTTGTTCCCGCATTCTCGGGACTCTTTGCGCCGTACTGGCGCTCCGATGCTCGCGGCGTCATTGTTGGTCTGACGCGAGCAACTACAAAGGCGCACCTTGCACGCGCAGCACTTGAAGCAATCTGTTATCAAACAAAAGAAATAATGGATGCAATGGTTGCCGACTCTGGTGTTCCCATGACTGAGATGCGCGTTGATGGTGGAATAACAGGCAATGCACTATGTATGCAGATGCAAGCAGACATTATGGGAATTGATATCACTCGGCCATTGATTACTGAAACAACGGCACTTGGCGCGGCATATGCTGCTGGAATTGCAGTTGGTTTCTGGTCATCAACTGATGAAGTTCGAACTCAATGGAAACAATCACGTCGTTGGAGCTCTACATCTACTGAGGAAACACGTACACGTGGATATGCAGGCTGGAAAAAGGCAGTTGAGCGTACTTTGAATTGGGTTGACTAGCGTTTAGTTATTTCAATCAAGAATGCATTGGCAGGAGCAAGAATTGGTGCGCTGACACCAATTGCAGATAGCGCAGATCCAGAGAGTGTTATTCCGCTCATCCATTCTGGTTTATTCACTGACATATATCTAGGTTCACCCGCAGGAAATACTGCTCTTATTTCATATGTGGTTTTTGAATCTAATCCTGGGAATTTCAATGGTGCAGGATTTACTGCAACTGTTGGAGTGATTTGTACATAAGCAAAAATCGCTTCATTTCCACTCTTTGAAATAACACCGTGTAATAAGCCATGCTCATCAGGGTAATCAACGCGAATCATCGTTGAAGAATGAAGTAGTGCACGCTTTGACTTGTAATAGTGTGCCCATGA
>CAIZPZ010000075.1:0-3016 GCA_903934975.1 uncultured Actinomycetes bacterium
GAAGCGCCTGGTTCTGACTTTCGCGTAGTGACACGCGTTCTGCCATCTGCCTTGGGTAGCGTTGTTGTCGCGCAATCTCTGGCAGATTTTGATAAAACAACTCACCGTGTTGGTGTAGTTCTCTTCTTTATTTATTTACTTGTACTCATTGTTATTGCAGTCGCTTCTCGCCAAGTAATTCGTATTAGTCTCAAACCTTTAGAAGATGTTGAAGAAACAGCTGAACTCATTGCTGCCGGAGATCTATCTGCACGCCTTCCTGATGCAAAGCCTGATACCGAAGTTGGCCGTTTAGTTACATCGCTCAACCAAATGCTTACGCGCATCGAGGAATCATTTGCAATCAAGGAAGAGAGTGAGAATAAATTACGTCGCTTTATTGCAGATGCAAGCCATGAACTTCGCACGCCTCTCACAGCGATTCGTGGTTTTGCCGAATTACACCGCCAAGGCGCGGTACCTAATGGTGAACCAACTAAAGAATTACTTGGTCGTATTGAAAATGAATCAGTGCGTATGGGCACACTTGTAGAGGATTTACTTCTGCTGGCACGTTTGGATCAATCACGCCAAATGGAGATGAAGCCAGTCAACCTTTCCAAAGTTGTCAGTGAATGTGTTGCATCTGCTCGAGCCGCAGGTCCCACTCATCCAATAACAATTTCAACATCTACTGATGAGGCTTTTGCTTTGGGTGATGAGACAAGAATATTTCAAGTAATTACTAATTTACTTACAAATGCCCGCGTGCATACCCCTCATGGAACTTCCATTGAAGTGAGCCTCAACCAATCCGATGATGGAGTCTCCATCTCTGTTACTGATCATGGAAATGGTTTAGCGGAGGATGATCAAGCGAAAATTTTTGAACGCTTCTTCCGAGTTGATCCTTCGCGCCAAAGAAACAGTTCTGAAGGCAGTGGACTCGGTTTATCAATTGTGGATGCAGTGATGCGCGCCCATGGCGGGCGAGTAAGCGTTACATCCGAACAGGGAAAAGGTGCGACTTTTACTCTCTTTTTCCCTCTATCCCAGTGACTCCATGGCTTTGAGTGCGGCAATTCTTTCTTGAATTGGCGGATGAGTAGAAAACAGTTTAGATACTGAACTCCCATCAAGTGGTGATTCAATCCAAATATGTGCAACTGATGTAGAGCGCTGTTGCACAACAGTTGAATCTCTTGCAAGAACTTCAAGGGCTGCGCGTAAGCCAGCAGGATTTCGAGTAAAGGAAACAGCTGTTGCATCAGCTAAAGATTCGCGCTTGCGAGATATTGCAGATTTGAGAAGAACTGCTGCGATTGGTGCCAAAATCAGAATGAGCAAAGAGAAAACAATGAGTAGTGGATTCGAATTACTATCTCGATCACGACGGCCACCACCAAACCACATCATTCGCGTCAGCACATCACTAAGAATTGCAATGGCGCCAGCTGTTGTTGCAGCAACTGCTGAAACCAATGTGTCTCGATTTGCTACATGTGACATCTCGTGTGCAATTACTCCTTGTAATTCATCGCGATCCATCACATCCAAAATTCCTGTTGTAAAGGCAATAAGGGCGTGTTCTGGGTTTCGACCTGTTGCAAAAGCATTGGGGGCGGGGTCGACAACAATTGCAATCTTTGGAACCTTAAGACCGCTAGCAATACAGACCTCTTGCACTAGCCCAAAAAGCTTTGGATTATCACTTTCTTGAATTAACTTAGCGCCCGTCATCGTTAGAACTAATTTGTCAGAACCGTAATACGAACCCCACACACCGATTAGTGCAATACCAACGGCTACAGGAACTATTGCAGCACCGCTTGAACCAAAATATGTAAGAGCAGCATAGGCAACAAGGCCGGTCAATAAACCCATGCTTGCAAGTAGGCCAAAAGTTTTACGGCGATTGGCCGCCTGCATTGTGCGAAAGTTCATGTATTAGAAGTTTACGTTTGGCGCCTGACGAGATTGCGGATCTTCTACTTCATAAAATTCGCGCTCTTCAACCTTTGCGAAGCCTGAAAAGAGATTGGTGGGCACTGTTTTTACAGCAGTATTGAGCGAGCGCACATTATCGTTATAGAACTGACGTGAGAAGGCAACTTTATTTTCAGTTGTTGAAAGTTCTTCTTGCAATGATAAAAAGTTTGCAGATGCTTTCAAATCTGGATATGCCTCAGCAACGGCAAGTAATCCGCGAAGTGCTTGAGTCAACATTCCATCAGCTGCAGCAACATCGGCCACAGTAGATGCAGTAGTTGCTTTAGCGCGCGCGGTTATCACGGCATCAAAAGTTGTTTTCTCATGTGTTGCATACCCTTTTACGGTTTCAACAAGGTTTGGAATCAGATCAGAGCGACGCTTGAGTTGAACTTCAATTTGAGCCCATGCCTCATCAACAGCGATATTGAGACGGATCAATTTGTTGTACTGAGCAATCAAAAAGAGAAGAATGAGTGCAAGAATTCCTAGAACAATAAGTGTCTTCATATCTAATTCAACCCCTTTGTAGCGGATGAAATTCCCGCTTATCTACTTAATCTTAGATTGATGGAAGTTCAAAAAGGAACGGCTTGCGGTAGGTCCGCGCTGTCCTTGATACCTCGAACCATACTTGGCGCTGCCATATGGATGCTCGGCGGGAGATGAGAGTTTGATGAGACAGAGTTGACCAATCTTCATTCCAGGAAAAAGTTTGACTGGAAGGTTGGCCACATTCGATAGCTCGAGGGTGATGTGACCACTAAATCCTGGATCAATAAATCCCGCAGTTGAATGCGTGAGTAAACCAAGGCGTCCCAGCGAGGATTTTCCTTCTAGGCGACCTGCAATATCGTCTGGCAAAGTGATCACTTCATAGGTGCTCGCCAAAACAAATTCTCCTGGGTGCAAAATAAAGTGTTCATCGCCTTCAACAATTACTTCGCGAGTGAGCTCAGATTGTTCGATAGATGGATCAATAACCGAGTACTTGTGATTTTCGAATACTCGAAAAAACTTATCGAGGCGGACATCAACGCTAGAAGGC
>CAIZPZ010000076.1:0-2505 GCA_903934975.1 uncultured Actinomycetes bacterium
AGTTATACAAGTATGAAATGAATGATTTCATCGATCGCAATATCGATTCACCTTTTAACTTACTTACCCCTAACTTGGCCCGTTTGATTGCACTAGGTGGCTTTAGGAAACTCTCCCCTAAGGTAAATCAGTTCCTCAAAGATCCGCGACTACAAAAGGTTTATTCATTCCAGGCGATGTATGCAGGAGTGAGTCCCCAGCAAGCTTTAGCGATTTACGCTGTCATTGCATACATGGATTCAGTCAATGGTGTCTTCTTTCCAAAGGGTGGAATGCATGCAGTACCGCGCGCACTAGCTGCTGCTGCCGAAAAGCACGGCGTCACCTTTAAGTACAACACAACAGTGACCAAGCTAGATGTTGCTAACGGGCGGGCCCGTGCAGTTATTACAGACACCGGCGAACGCATTGAATGTGATGTCGTTGTAATGAATCCAGACCTTCCGGTTGTTTGGCGCGATCTCCTTGGTAAAACACCTCTATCCATCAAGCGCCTCAAGTACTCGCCATCATGTGCCACGCTTTTGGTCGGCTCTTCTAAGAAATATGACCACGTCGCTCACCACAATATTCACTTCGGAAAATCGTGGGATGGCGTCTTTGATGAATTGATTAAGAAGAAGACTCTGATGTCAGATCCATCTATCTTGGTAACTATTCCAACTAAAGATGACCCAGCGCTAGCGCCAGCAGGTAAAGAGAGTTATTACATCCTCTACCCAACTCCCAATCTTGATGCCGATATTGACTGGAATGTACAAGCGAAGCCTTATCGCGATCACATGATTAAAACTCTTGAAGACCGTGGCTACACAGGATTGGGTGACTCAATCGAAACAGAAGTAATGACCACGCCACTTGATTGGCAGAATCAAGGTATGGAGCGCGGTGCACCATTTGCAAGTGCACATACTTTCTTTCAAACAGGGCCGTTTAGACCTCGCAATTTAGCTGCAGGATTTGAAAATGTTGTCTTTGCAGGTTCTGGTACTCAACCTGGTGTTGGCGTTCCTATGGTTTTGATTTCCGGTCGATTGGCTGCAGAAAGAATTGTGGGTCCGGTGAAGTAAATGGACGAACTCGCGTCGGCCGGAATTACTGATCCACTTCTTAGACAATCGTACGAAGAATGTAAGCGACTCAATTCACTCCATGGAAAAACATATTACTTAGCAACACTCTTGCTTCCACGCGCGAAGCGACCATTTGTTCATGCGCTCTATGGCTTTGCGCGATATGCAGATGAAATCGTCGACGACCTTGCATCCGATCTAACCATTCAAGAAAAGAGCGATTTGCTTTCACGTTGGGGTGACCAAGTTCTGCAAGGGCTGACCACGGGAAACAGTAATGATGTAGTTGGTCGCGCACTTATTGATACCGTTTCAAGATTCAATATTCCGCATGAGCACTTTGTTGCATTCTTGCACTCAATGAAAATGGATCTCTCTGTAACCTCTTACGCAAATTACGAAGCTCTCATGGAATATGTCTACGGATCTGCTGCAGTTATTGGCTTAGAGATGGTTCCAATCCTTGGGCCACTCTCCGATAGGGCATATGAGCCTGCTGAAAAACTTGGAATCGCCTTTCAGTTAGCAAACTTTATACGCGATGTGAATGAGGATCTAGATCGAGGACGTGTGTACTTACCACTCGATGAACTCGCCTCATTTGGCGTCGATAGAGAATTACTCGAAAGAAGAGTTTTGACTCCTGAAATCGTTCAAGCTCTCAAGTTTCAAATTGCGCGCGTGCGACAACTTCAAAAGGAGGCAACTCCTGGCATACAAGAACTTGCTCCATCGAGTCGTCCTTGCATAGAAGCAGCAAGTGAGTTGTACTGCGGAATAGTTGATGAAGTAGAAAAAATTGATTATCAGATCTTCAACAAGAGAGCGAAGACGTCACTTGCACGACGCGCTCGAGTTGCATCAAAAGCGTATGTGAAAGCGCTTCAAGCTCGCTGATTCTTCTTACCTATATATACCCAGAGCGATAAGACGCTCAGTAAGAGAGAGAATCCAAAAAACAAATCTTCAACGGGTGCAGAGGCAATACGAAGTCCAATAATTGACTCTGGTTTGTACATGACAATATTGCGAGATGTGAGCCACCAATTGGTAATAAATTGAAAGGGCACAATGATTGCGTACGAGGTCCAAAAAACTTTTCGTGTACATAGATGAATTTTTGTTACCTTCAAATCAAAAACAATAGCCAGAATAAATGAGAGAAGTGCAATCTGGGTATATGTCATTTCTCATCCCCCACTATCCAATGTTTTTTGACTCTTCGCACCGCTTCAATAGTCATAATTCCTGCGATTGGGATAATGATGAAAAATAGAAATTCTTCGAGCGGGATATTGGATGGGCCAAAGATGCCAAGTATTTTCTTTGAATCGAAATACCAGTGCCCGCTTGCGATGGCATAAGCATCCCAGCACAGAAATAGAAATGCTATTGGCGCGATACTCATCACGACTCTTTTGAAACGAGCAAG
>CAIZPZ010000077.1:0-2628 GCA_903934975.1 uncultured Actinomycetes bacterium
CGGCATACGAGATGCGCATTAGTGACTGGAGTTCAGACGTGTGCTCTTCCGATCTCTGCTTGAAGTATCTCTTGGCGAAGAGCGTCGGCCTTTGCAAAATCGCGAGCAGCACGTGCATCTAATCGCTCTTGTGCTAATTGACGTATTGAATCTGGAACGCTCATTGGGTTACTACTGCTTTAGCCATTCCAAGGACTTTTACTCCAGCAGATGTTGCAGACAGAGTCAGTGAGATTCGATCTCCATTTATTTCGGCAACAGTTGCACTCACCGTTAGGTCCACTTTTTGCCCTGCTGGAACAATGACAGGCTTTACAAAGCGAGCGCCAAATTCTTTGACACTAGCAGAGCCACCAGCCCAATCAGTTACATACTTTCCTACAAGTGCCATAGTCAGCATTCCGTGGGCGATGACATTGGGTAGACCGACAGAGAGCGCAAACTCTTCATTTTGGTGAATTGGGTTTTGATCACCCGATGCATTTGCATAGGCAACTAATAGCGCTCGATCTATTTCAAAAACTCTCTCAGGAAGCGCTGTGCCAATTTCAATCATGCACGCACCACCAAAGTCGACCATGTCGAAACAACAAGTTCACTTGCGCTAAAAAGATCCCCGCGCACGGTCACGATTTCATTTCCTGCCGCTACTCGATAACTTTCAATGGTAGATGAACAGGTAAGTGAATCCCCCGCTTTTATTGGACGATTGATTTCAAATCTCTGATCTCCGTGTACAAGGCGAGACCAATCTAGATTTACTTCAGAGCCTGACAATATTTTCTGCATTTGATCCAGCGTTATACGAATTGAAAAAGTTGGAGGTGCTACATCAGTCTGAGTTTCGCCCAGCACAGAAGCAAAAGAATTGATTTGCGATTGTGAAACAGTAATTGTCTCTGCACCCTTGAAGGTGCGCCCGACCGAATCGGGATTGAGCATTAGCGAGTTTCGCGGTGAAGTGTTGAAAGCTTGCAACGAGGACAGAACTTCTTGAGTTCCATGCGGTCTGGATCGTTGCGGCGGTTCTTCTTTGTAATGTAATTACGTTCTTTACATTCAACGCAGGCCATGGTGATCTTTGGACGAACGTCCGCGCTCTTACTTGCCATGGTCATGCTCCCTTTATCGTTTGTCGTACCAGTTGTGATGAGGCGCTTAGGTTACCTGAGCGCGCTCATTGCGCGAAATTCGCGCTTGTATTACTCGTAGCGGGAGCGGGATTTGAACCCACGACACAGCGATTATGAGCCGCTTGCTCTACCAAGCTGAGCTATCCCGCCCTACAAAATAATCTTGCGATTATTTCGAGCCCCCCACCGGAATCGGACCGGTGACCTTTTCCTTACCATGGAAACGCTCTACCAACTGAGCTAGGGGGGCGTTGATCAATAAGTGAGGGTACAGGCAATCTCGGCGATTCTAAAAATTACACATTTAGAGCGCAGGATCTAGCGTGATTTTTCCTGTTGTGCCTCTACCAACGATTGCTCTGTGAGCATCGCCAGCTTTAGATAATGGAAATGTTGCACCGATGATTGGCTTGAGTTTTCCATTCTTTATCAGAATGAATAGCTGGGCAATCACATCGTCTAGTAATTCTTTCTTCCCGAAACAATGTCCGAGCCAGAATCCCGTAATTGTTTTATTGCTTCCAAGCAACGAAATTGAATTAACAGGAGTCGCCATTTCACCTGATGCCATACCGTAAACAATGACACGACCAAATGGTGCAAGGACTTCAAGGCTTGCATCAAAAGTCTTTCCACCAACCATCTCTAGTACGAGATCAACTGGTTTGCCATTATTAGCATCCAACATGGCTTGTGCAAGATTGGCACTTTTTGCATCAACAGTTACATCTGCTCCTAGTGATTTAGCAAGTGCTGATTTTTCATCAGATGAAGTTACGGCAATAACTCGCGCTCCCCACATCTTTGCAAGTTGAATCGCAACGCTTCCAACCCCGCCGGCACCAGCATGAACAACCACACTCTCACCTGGAACCAAGTGACCAAAAGTTTTAAGAATATGCCACGCAGTTGTCCCCTGAACCAACATAGCAAGTGCGGCTTCATCGCTTACGCCTTCTGGGATTTCCATTGCAGCGCTCTTATGTGCCACAACTTTCTGGGCATATGCGCCTTCAGAAATCGAAGCGAGTACTCGCTTACCTTCAGAAGTTGTACCAACTACTTCGAGTCCTGGGATAAGTGGAAGTTTCTGCTGTGTGACATATTGATTGCGAATCTGCACAGTGTCTGCAAAGTTCAAACCAATTGCACTTACGTTGATAAGAACTTGGTCTGGACCTGCAATTGGATCTGGAAGATCCACCAGTTGCATGACTTCTGGACCACCGAATTCGGTGATCTGTATTGCTTTCATTTTTATCCCTTTGTTGAGCCGAGAGTTAAGCCTGAGACAAACTGCTTACGCAGTAAGAAGAACACAATCAAAGTTGGTAGAGCTGCGATAGTCGCGCCAGCGGCCAAGAGGTTGTAATCAGTTACAAATTCGCCCTGCAAGCGGCCTAAAGCAGATGTAATTGGACGCTTGGAGTCTGTGGACATAAGTACCAACGCCCAGAAGAAGTCGTTATAAATCCATGTCGTCATCAATACACCA
>CAIZPZ010000078.1:0-2672 GCA_903934975.1 uncultured Actinomycetes bacterium
ACGACACTCCAATCCAACTGGGCGAATTTCACCTCCTTCATTAACGCTAGCGTTAAGAGTTGTATCAACAACATCGGCTAACTCCCAACGAACAACGCCGAAAGTGCCTGATGGAATCACTGCACCGGTTGCAATTCGAACAGCGGTACCACTTTCTAATACTTGCCTCATAGGAGCCCCGGCTTTTACATCACCAACAATTTTCCACGGTCCAATTCCTGAAACTGCATACCCGTCCATTGCTGATGTTTCATAAGTTGGCAAATCCACCAATGCCGAAACATCCTTGGCAAGAGTGCGATCAGCGGAATTGGAAAGATTGACAACTTCTGAGGGCAATCTAGTAACGCACTTACTGGCCGCAATGCGGGCAAGATCCCACTGCGCCTCGCGCAAAGTACTCATGAATTCTCACTTTCACTTTGCGTGCGTGTGCGCCGAACTGAATCGGCTACGGCTTTGATCAAATCCTCGCGCGTATCAATATCTAGGAGTAAACGCGAGGCATCCGTATTGATTGGAACTTCTTTAACTTTCAATGCGACAAGTACGCTGCGCATGGATCGACCTATGAGTGGCTCATTCGTTCCAAGAACTTTCAAAAGTGATGACGCTCGATAAACGCCAGAAAACGGCTGTTGAAAACCTTCGCTATCGACGACGACAGCTGCCTCTACTTCATTGAATAGATTCTCCAAAAGAAGTGGAACTAAGGCTGCCGAGTAGGGCATATCAGTTGCCAGAACTGCCACGTACTCTGTTTCAATAAGAGATAAACCAGCAGCGATACCGGCAACAGGGCCTCCTCCAGGCGGAACTTCTTGAATCATTAGAATCTCGGAAGGAAATTCATCTCGGTCGGGCCCAACAATTACTACAGCAACTCCTGCAGGAATAGATGAAAGCAAAAAATCAATCAATGCTTTGCCTTCAAAGATGGCTTCTGATTTATCCGATCCAAATCTATTGCTCGTGCCGCCTGTAAGTATGAGCGCACTCCACAATTTATTCATTGCGCACATATTCATCCCAAGAAACTATTCCACCATGCAGGTGCGAAACTTCATTAAAACCTGATTGCTTTAAGGCGTTCATAGCATGAGCTGAGCGAACACCAAGGTGACAATAGAGAACAATAGGGCGATCCAAAGAAATTTTCATTTGTGCTCGACCATCATAAAACTCTGCTTGGGGAATTAAAATTGCGCCTTCAATTCGCGATTCATCCCACTCGTGAGGTTCACGCACATCTATAAGTTGAAAATCTTCACCATTTTGAATTCTTTGGGATAGCTCTTGTGCAGTAATTTCAGATTCAAAACTGCCGACCCCGCAGAATTCTTCATAGTCATCCATCAATTTTGCTTCTGAAGCGTGTGCACACACGACACACTGGGGATCGCGCTCAATCGAAATCTTCTTCATGTCCATTACCAAGCCGTCGTAAATAACTACAGAACCAATTAAGGACGTGCCGACACCAGTAATCAACTTGATTGTTTCAGTTGCTTGAATAGATCCAATCGTCGCGCATAGAGCGCCTAAGACTCCGCCTTCAGCGCAATTGGGAACCATACCTTTAGGTGGAGGGTTCGGATGTAAACAGCGATAACAGGGACCGTGCTCAGACCAAAAAACACTTGCTTGGCCATCGAATCGATAAATTGAACCCCAAACACAAGGCTTATTCAGTATTACACAAGCATCATTGATCAAGTACCGGGTTGCGAAATTATCAGTTCCGTCAACGATGATGTCATAGCGAGAGAAGAGTTCTAGTACATTTTTGCGATCCAATCGAATATCGTGGAGTTCAACCGTGACATCAGGATTGATCTCTTGAATCTTTGCACTAGCGCTTTCCGTTTTCTTCACGCCAATATCTGACTGGCCATGAATAATCTGCCTTTGCAAATTTGTTTCATCCACTACGTCATAATCGACTACGCCAATTGTTCCAATCCCAGCTGCGGCTAAATACATCAAAACTGGAGAACCCAGACCACCCGCCCCAACACATAACACTTTGGCATTTGAGATGCGACGTTGTCCAATAGCGCCAATTTCTGGAATAACAAGATGACGTGCATATCGGCGCACCTGGGCCGGATTTAACTCAGGTCCAGCCTGAACAACTGGAGGAATAGAAATCGTAGTACTCCTTCGGGCGTGATCGACTATTGGAACAGTATCAATACTTAATGCGTTCCCAGCCTGGGCGAGCTTTGCGATTTCCGCTCGTACTCTCATAATCGCGCGTGCGATAGATCAATGAGGGGCGGAATACATATCCAACTGGTGCACTCAGGGCGTGAACTAGACGAGTGAATGGCCAAATAATAAATAAAGACATAGCAATAGCGGCATGAATTCTAAATGCAAGAGGGGAGCTTTGCATGAGAGTGCCATCGGGACGTAATAACAATATCGAGCGCACCCAAGGTGCCACTGTCTCACGGTAATTGTGCTCTTCTCCAATTACGCCCGCACTTGAAAGTGTTGCACTGCATCCGGCCAAAAGTGTCGCTACTAGGAACACATACATTGTCTTGTCGTTCTTTGTAGTTGCAGCAAAAACCGTAGCAGTTGTTCGCCTACGATAGATCAGAAGGAAAATCCCAATTACCGTTGCAACACCTGCAAGTCCACCCATGGATACAGCACCTAAGTGA
>CAIZPZ010000079.1:0-6933 GCA_903934975.1 uncultured Actinomycetes bacterium
GTGCATGCCCCGTGGCTAAAATTTGTCCCTCAGTTGGAATTGGTGAGATGGATAAGAAGAAAGCACTTTTACTGGTCAAAACAGATAAGGATTTTCGATGAAAAGAATTGCGCTCTTACTGAGCACGCTTCTGCTCTTATCAGGCTGCGCAAAAAGTGTTGAACCAATAGCTGGGGAAGTAATTTCTTGCGCCGAAATAAATATGGATACATCAATTACAGAAGGGGTTCAACTTGGTTGCCTCGATGGCGGGGAAGGCGGCTATTTACAAGGGTTGCGTGGGCCGATGATTCTCAACGTATGGGCTTCATGGTGTTATGAATGTGGAATTGAAATGCCATATCTGCGATCTTTTTATGCAAAGGCACAGGGCAAAGTTGCTCTCGTTGGCGTAGATGTTGAAGAAAAAAATATTGAAGCCGGGCAAAAATATGTAGAGAGCAACGGGATGACCTGGCCAAATTTCTTTGATGCCGATGGGAGTTCTCGAGGATATTTAGGGATGGGCGTGCCAGTGACGTGGTTTATTGCAGCCGATGGAAGCGTTGCTTATAAGAAAATAGGTGGCTTCAAGAATGAGCTTGAAATCATTGAGCTAACCGCTAAATACTTGGATGTAACTCTTTAGTTCTCATCCTTAGATGTATTTAGTCCCTCTTTGATCAACTTCATGACATTTGGATCAGCAAGAGTTGTTGCATCACCAACGACGCGATTTTCAGCAACATCTTTGAGTAAACGACGCATGATTTTTCCACTTCGAGTCTTTGGTAATTCTGCAACTACAAGAATCTGACGTGGTCGTGCAATTGCGCCAATTTCTTTAGTAACGTGATTTCGAAGTTGAGTTACTAGCTCTTCACCATTTGCATGCTCAATACCACCACGCAAAATAACAAATGCAACAATTCCTTGACCAGTCATCGCATCCGCTGCACCAACAACAGCTGCTTCAGCAACTGATTCATGTGAAACTAATGCAGACTCAACTTCAGTAGTTGAAATACGGTGACCTGAAACATTCATAACATCATCGACGCGACCAAGTAACCAAATAGCACCGTTGTTATCGAGTTTTGCACCATCACCTGCAAAATAAATATTTTTAAAGCGTGACCAATAAGTCTCTTTATAACGCTCGTTCTCGCCCCAAATTCCACGCAACATTGATGGCCATGGTTGATCCAAGATAAGAAATCCTCCATGACCATTTCCAACTTCATTCGCTGAATCGTCAACAACTTTTGCACTAATTCCAGGAAGTGGTCCCATTGCAGATCCTGGTTTAGTTGCAGTTACTCCAGGCAAAGGTGAAATCATGATTGCACCTGTTTCAGTTTGCCACCATGTATCAACAATTGGGCAACGGTTTCCACCAATAATTTCGCGGTACCACATCCATGCTTCAGGATTAATTGGTTCACCTACTGAGCCAAGCAAGCGCAGAGATGAAAGGTCATGCGCTTTTGGAAATTCATCTCCCCACTTCATCCATGTACGAATAAGCGTTGGTGCGGTGTACAAAATAGTTACACCATATTTTGCGATGATTTCAAAAATGCGACCTTTGTGTGGTGTATCTGGCGTACCTTCATACATTACTTGCGTCGCACCATTTATTAGTGGGCCGTAAACAACATACGAGTGGCCCGTTACCCAACCAACATCAGCGGTACACCAATAAACATCGGTTTCAGCTTTAATATCGAAAACCATCTTGTGCGTGTAAGCCACTTGAGTGAGATAGCCACCAGTGGTGTGAAAAATTCCTTTTGGTTTAGCAGTTGTTCCCGATGTGTAAAGAATGAATAGTGGGTGCTCGGAATCAAAGAATTCAGGCTTATGTTCACTGCTTTGACGGCCCATAATTTCGTGCCACCAAATATCGCGAGAAGAATCCCAGGCAGTTTCTTGCTTTGTGCGTTGCACAACTAAGACTTTTTCAACATTTGTCGCACCTTTGAGCGCTTCATCCACAGCAGGCTTAAGCGCAAATGCGGCGCCTTTTCTATACCCACCATCAGATGTAATAACTAACTTTGCATCTGCATCTTGAATGCGTGACAAAAGCGCATCAGCTGAGAAACCACCGAAGACAACGGAATGTGGGGCACCAATTCGGGCGCATGCCAACATTGCAATTGCCGCCTCAGGAATCATCGGCATATAAATTGCAACGCGATCACCTGCTTTGATTCCAAGTTCGATAAGAGCGTTCGCTGCTTTCTTTACATCTGTTAATAATTCTGAATATGTAATATCGCGAGAGTCTCCAGGTTCGCCTTCAAAATGAAAAGCAACTCGATTCCCACGTCCGGCATCAACATGGCGATCCAAGGCATTGACTGTTGCATTTATTTTTCCACCAACAAACCATTGCGCAAAGGGTGGTTGCCAATCAAGAACTTGATTCCACTTTTTATCCCACGTTAACTCTTCGGCTTGCTTTGCCCAAAAAGCTAAGCGATCAGATTCGGCTTCCTTATATAGAGAAGCCTTTCCATTTGCTGCAGCACTAAATTCTGCACTCGGCGCAAATGTGCGCTCTTCGCTGAGTAAGTTTTCTAGAGAATCTTTTTCCTGGCTCATAACACTTGAGATTACTAGTTCAGCCCTATTTATCAACAGTCTTTTTTGGTGAGACTTTTTTCTCAGGCAAGTTGGTGAGGATACGCACTCAATTCATCCAAAAAATTCCAACGAAAGAAGAGAACTATGGGCTTTGCCGCATTCCTCCTCGCATTTATCAAATTTCTCATGAACCCAACGATGATCATGGCCTTTGCCAACCTTTTATCTAAAGCGCTCAAAACCCTCGGCTAAGGCGAGAGGCTGGAAACGCCTCTACAAATAGGCGTAATTTCCGTGTTAGCGCCAATTAGTGAGAGGATACGTCGTAAGCCTCTCATCGGCCCAATGGTGCGCACGGTATGAGATTTACACCTTGAGCCGAATAATTTGGAGCCTAAATGCCAATTGCAACCCCCGAAATTTATGCCGAAATGTTGGATCGCGCTAAAAAAGGCGCTTTCGCATATCCAGCAATCAACGTTTCATCATCACAGACCATCACTGCAGCTATTCGTGGATTTGCCGAAGCGCAATCAGATGGAATCATTCAATTTTCATGGGGCGGTGCTGAATATGCATCTGGCTCAACAATTAAGAAGATGGTCGATGGAGCGGTAGCACTCGCTGAGTACGCGCACATTGTTGCCAAGAATTACAACGTACATATTGGTATTCACACTGATCACTGCCCAGCCGAAAAGCTAGATGGTTTCATGAAGCCATTACTCGCACTTGGTGCAGAACGAATCAAGTCAGGCAAAGCACCACTATTCAATTCACATATGTGGGATGGCTCAGCTGTTGATATGAAAGAAAATATGAAAGTTGCTGCAGAGATGCAGAAGATGTCAATCGCCGCAAAGACAATTCTCGAAATTGAAATCGGTGTTGTTGGCGGAGAAGAAGATGGTGTTGAAGCAAAGCACGATGCAAAGCTGTATTCAACTCCTGAAGATGCACTCATGACAATCGAAACCTTGGGCTCTGATCCAAGTACTCGTTACATGGTCGCCGCAACATTTGGAAACGTTCACGGCGTTTACAAGCCAGGTAACGTTGTATTGCAACCAAAAATTCTTCGAACATTGCAAGATGCAGTTTCCAAAAAGCTTGGTCTTCCTGAGGGAAGCAAGCCAATGGACCTTGTTTTCCACGGTGGCTCAGGCTCACTTCTTACTGAAATTCGCGAATCACTCGACTACGGTGTTGTGAAGATGAATATTGATACTGATACTCAATATGCATTTACACGTCCTGTCGTGGATCACATGATGAAAAATTACGACGGCGTTCTCAAAATTGATGGCGAAGTTGGAAATAAGAAGTCTTACGATCCACGCGCATGGGGCAAAGCTGCAGAAGCTGGCATGGCTGCACGTATTGGTGTTGCTTGCGAAGATCTTCGCTCAACTGGTACATCACTACTCAAGTAATTTCACTGTAAGAGAAAGGCTTTATCAATGCCTGCGATAGTTCTTCTTGGTGCTCAATGGGGCGACGAAGGCAAGGGTAAAGCTACAGATATTCTCGGTGACCGCGTTGATTATGTTGTTCGTTATCAAGGTGGAAACAACGCGGGTCACACAGTTGTTATTGGCGATCAGAAATATGCACTGCACTTATTACCTTCCGGAATTTTGAGTCCTAACGTCATTCCTGTAATTGGTAATGGTGTGGTGATTGATCCGGGTGTACTTCTTGAAGAAATCAGAGGATTAACAGAGCGCGGTATTGATTGCAGCAAGTTAGTAATTAGTACCAATGCACATTTGATTACTCCGTATCACCGCACCATCGATAAGGTCTCAGAGCGCTTCTTAGGTAAAGCAAAGATTGGAACAACTGGTCGCGGAATTGGACCAGCCTATGCTGACAAGATAAACCGAATCGGTATCCGCGTTCAGGATTTATTTGATCCATCAATTTTGCGTCAAAAACTTGAAGCAGCGCTTCGCGATAAAAACCAAGTACTAATCAAGGTTTTTAATCGTAAAGATATTGAAGTAGATGAAGTTCTCACAGAGTATTTGGCATATGCAGAAATTTTGCGACCATATGTTGCCGATACTGTTCTGCTTCTAGATCAAGCACTCAAAGCAGGAAAGCAAGTATTGCTCGAGGGTTCGCAAGGAACACTGCTCGATGTTGATCACGGAACATATCCATTCGTTACATCGAGTAATCCAACTGCGGGCGGCGCTTGTACCGGTAGTGGAATTGGACCAACAAAGATTGGTCGCGTTATTGGAATTGTTAAGGCATATACAACTCGTGTTGGTAGCGGACCTTTCCCAACTGAGTTATTCGATGAAGATGGTGAAAAACTTCGCACTATCGGTGGTGAAATCGGTGTAACTACTGGTCGTGCACGTCGTTGTGGTTGGTATGACGCACCTATCGCACGCTATGCAGTGCGCGTAAATGGTCTTACTGATTTCTTCCTAACAAAACTCGATGTTCTCACTGGCTGGGAGAAAATTCCAGTCTGTGTTGCCTACGAAATTGATGGCAAGCGAGTTGAAGAGCTTCCGTCATCACAATCAGATTTCCATCACGCAAAACCAATTTATGAATATCTAGATGGCTGGAAAGAAGATATCTCTGGAGCGCGCAAACTTAGTGAACTTCCAAAAAATGCTCAGGCTTACATCGCATTCCTTGAAAAGATTTCTGGTGCGCCAATGAGTGCAATTGGTGTTGGGCCTGGTCGAGATCAAACAATAGTTGTAAAGGATTTCATCTAAATATGAAAATCCTCCTAGTTGGAAGCGGCGGGCGAGAGCACGCACTTGCACTAGGACTACAGGCAGACCCAGAGTGCAGCGAACTACATGTTGCTCCAGGTAATCCAGGTATCGCACAAATCGCAACTACGCACCCACTTGTAATTACTAATAATTCAGCAATCGTTGCACTTGCTCAAAAAATCGGTGCAGAGCTTGTTGTCATTGGTCCCGAAGTTCCGTTAGTAAATGGCGTCGCAGATGAATTACGACGAGTAGGAATTGCAACCTTTGGTCCTTCTAAAGTTGCCGCACAGTTAGAAGGATCAAAAACTTTTGCAAAAGAAGTAATGTCAGATGCAGGGGTACCAACCGCTAGAAGTTTTACATGCACAACGCAATCCGAAATTGAAAAAGCGCTAGATGCATTTGGCGCTCCGTATGTTGTCAAAGATGATGGCTTAGCAGCGGGCAAAGGTGTTGTTGTAACGAGTGATCGAAACGAAGCGCTCAATCATGCACTTGCCTGCCAAAGAGTTGTCATTGAAGAATATTTAGATGGCCCAGAAGTTTCATTATTTGGAATTAGCGATGGTCATACAATTCTTGCAATGCATCCTGCGCAAGATTTCAAACGCGCTGGCGATAATGATGCTGGGCCAAATACAGGTGGGATGGGTGCGTATTCGCCTTTGCCATGGGCGCCAAGTGACATTATTGAAGATACATACAAACAAGTACTAGCTCCGATGATTGCAGAAATGGCAGCCAGAGGAACTCCTTTTGTTGGATTGTTATATGCAGGACTTGCACTTACCGATCATGGAACTCGCGTCATTGAATTCAACGCCCGCTTTGGTGATCCTGAAACTCAAGTTCTAATTCCACGGTTAGCAACACCGCTTGCATCACTTTTATATAAAGCAGCCACAGGAAATCTTGGAGACACACAGTTGCAATGGCGCGATGATTCAGCAGTCACAGTTGTACTTGCTGCCGATGGTTATCCAAGTGCGCCAAAGAGTGGTGCACCAATTTCGTCAATTCCAACAATCGATCAAGTACAAATTTTCCACGCAGGTACTGCAATGAATGGAAATGGGCTTGTTTCAGCAGGCGGACGAGTCATGACAGTGACCGGAATCGGCTCGGATCTAACCGAGGCACGCAACCGTGCATATCGAGCAATCTCACAGATTGACCTCGAGGGCTCCTTTTATCGAAGCGATATCGCCCTCAATGCGTCGGTGGCGGAGAAGGGCAACTAAATGGCAGATAATTCATCAGTGAGTCTTCTAGCAAATAGATATGCATCGAGTGCGATGCGCGAAATTTTTGCGCCAGAAGCCAAAATAATTGCTGAGCGTAAATTATGGATTGCCGTTATGCGCGCACAATCCAAGCTTGGACACAAAATTTCCAATGATGTAATTACAGATTACGAGAAAGTAATTACAAAAGTTGATCTTGATTCAATAGATAAAAGAGAAAAAGAAACGCGTCATGATGTGAAAGCGCGTATTGAAGAATTCAACGCACTCGCTGGTCACGAAGCGATTCATGCGGGAATGACAAGTCGCGATCTCACTGAAAATATTGAAGCGCTACAGATAAAAAATGGCCTGACGCTTGTCCACGA
>CAIZPZ010000080.1:0-7380 GCA_903934975.1 uncultured Actinomycetes bacterium
ATTGGAATTTTTCATGACTTTATCGGTGATGAATCAGTTCGACTCATTGGTCTTGAAGCAGGGGGAGATGGCGTAGAAACTGGACGCCATGCTGCAACAATTACGGGTGGCACTGCAGGCGTTCTCCACGGAACTCGTTCGTACGTTTTGCAAGATAAGAATGGTCAAACTGTTGAATCGCATTCGATTTCTGCAGGACTTGATTACCCAGGTGTTGGACCAGAGCACGCATACCTTCATGACATTGGTCGCGCCGAATATCGCGCGATAACCGATGCGCAAGCGATGCATGCATTTTCTTTGCTTTCAAAGACAGAGGGAATTATTCCTGCCATTGAAACTGCGCATGCACTAGCAGGGGCTATTCAAGTTGGTAACGAATTAGGCCCTGATGCAGTTTTGTTACTCAATCTTTCAGGTCGCGGAGATAAAGATGTGCAGACTGCTGCCGAGTACTTTGGAATCAAACTCTAGTAATGGCTACAACTCTGGACCAAGTTTTTGCACAGACTAAGGTAGAAAATCGCGCCGCACTGATTGCATATATTCCTGCCGGCTTTCCAACAATTGAAGGTTGTAAAAAAGCAATTGCAGCACTTGTTGCAGGTGGCGTTGATGCAATTGAAATTGGATTTCCATATAGCGATCCCGTAATGGATGGTCCAATTATTCAAGCAGCAGCAGAGCAATCCCTTTCACAGGGCACAGGTGCTGCAGATGTTTTCTCTGCTCTCAAATATGCAACGGATGCAGGAGTAGCAGCTGTTGTAATGACATATTGGAATCCAATTGAACGATATGGCGTTGATGAATTTGCACAGTCCATTGCTGCTAATGGAGGTTCAGGTGTGATTACACCTGATCTCACGATTGAAGAATCAGATCGATGGATAGCGGCAACTAACAAAAGTGGAATCAGCCCGATTTATGTAGTTGCTCCGAGCACCAATGATTCTCGACTTGGAAAAGTAACGCAGCGTTGTTCTGGTTTTATTTATGCAGCAAGTTTGATGGGCGTGACAGGCACCCGCACGAGTATTTCATCAGGTGCGAGCGATCTAGTGGCGCGTATTCGAAAGGTGAGTGAGTTGCCTGTTGCCGTTGGTTTAGGTGTTTCAAATCACGTGCAAGCTCGCGAAGTTGCAGGATATGCCGATGGTGTCATTGTCGGTTCAGCATTTATAAAGTGCTTACTTGAAGCAGATACCGAGGAAAATGGTTTACGCGCCGTTACTGAATTAGCCCAAGATTTAGCCAAAGGCGTGCGCGAAGGGCGATAAAGGATTTTTTTCAGCATTCTCGCTTGGAATGACGCAGCCAATTGGCGACTGATTCGGTATTCTTGTGAAGTATTTGACGAGAAGAATTGAGGAAATTGATATGGCCCAAAAAAGTGGTGGAGATAAAGTTACGCGCAACATCGTGATTGCAATGGTGACACTCGTTGTCGCTGTAGGTGTCATATTTTCCGTAATGGGTAATAAGGCGAGTAACAGCGTATCCCTACCTTCGCAAGCCAATTCAACAAATGGCAATGGAATTGAATTCAACGGCGATCTAACAGGTGTTCCTGTTGTAGATATTTGGGAAGATTTTCAATGTCCAGCTTGCGCACAATTCGAAGCACTCAATAGCACCTACATTGAGAGCATAATCAAGGAAAAGAAAGCACGAGTAATTTTCCATCCGCTCTCATTCATTGGCCCTGAATCAATACGCGCTGCGAATGCAGCGGCATGTGCAGCAGATGAAGGTAAATACTTGGAATACCACGATTTTCTTTATAGAAATCAACCTGAGGAAAATAGCGGCAAGTGGTCAGATGCTTATTTGATTGCTGGCGGAGTTGCAGTGGGAATTTCTTCAGGAGAATTTGGTGCATGCATCAATGATTCAAAGTATGGCGGTTGGGTAAAGAGTATTGCCACAGATGGTGGAAAGAAGGGTATTGACTCGACTCCATCCGTTTTTGTAAATGGTAAAGCCCTTGATCGAAATACCCAGATTTACGATGCTGCAGCATTTGCCGCAGCAATTGAACAGGGATAAATACATGTTTCGCTCAATTCCTTCACCGAATATTTCGGTTTTGGAGATTGGGCCATTAACTTTCCATATGTATGCCTTGTGCATCATTACGGGCATTGCTGTAGCAATATGGGTCGGCAATAAACGCTTTGTCCCTCATGGCGCTAATACAAAATCCATAGTTTCTGAAGTTGCGATCTATTGCGTTCCAGCAGGAATCATTGGCGGTCGTATTTATCATGTGATCACTTCTCCAGATGCATATTTCGGCAGAAATGGAAATCCGATAGATGCTCTGAAAATCTGGAATGGTGGATTAGGTATATGGGGTGCGATATCTCTGGGAGCCCTTGTTGCATGGATCAGGTATCGCCAACTTGCACGAAAGATTGAACTTCCCTCATTCGCTATTTTTCTAGATTCATTAGCGCCAGGAGTTCTATTGGCTCAAGGTATTGGCCGCTTTGGCAATTGGTTTAATATCGAACTTTTTGGAAGACCACTAGATGCACCGTGGGCTCTAGAAGTCCCGCAATCATTTCGACCATCTGCTTTCAAAGAATTTGAAACTTTTCACCCAACTTTTCTCTATGAAGCACTCTGGTGTTTTGCGCTAGCTCTCACACTCATCTGGTGGGGTAATAGATCAAAGCCAGGACAGATATTTTCTTTATATATAATTGGTTATTGCATAGGTCGCTTCTTTATTGAATCACTTCGAATCGATGATGCTCAACTCTTAGCGGGAATGCGAATCAATGAATGGGTAAGCATCGCAGTTGCAGGGCTTGCCCTTGGTGCCTACCTGCGTTTATCAAAGGCATCAGGTAGGCTCTAAAACATGGCACTCGAAGATGTGTATCAGAGAAATTTGCATCACCGCACGCATCGCGCTGGTTGGTTGCGCGCAGCAGTATTAGGTGCCAATGATGGACTTGTTTCAACTGCCAGTTTGATGATCGGTGTTGCTGCAGCAAAGGCAGATAGTTTTCTTATTACCGCCGGCCTTGCAGGAATTTCTGCAGGAGCCATGTCGATGGCAGTAGGTGAATATGTATCGGTGCGTTCACAAAATGATATTGAAGAATCAGATCGACTTTTAGAGATTTCTCATCTTGAAATTGATCCAGATGGTGAACTTCTAGAACTTCAACAGATATATATTGACCGCGGACTCTCTCCAGAATTAGCGTTGCAAGTAGCACATGCGATGCATGAGAAGGATCCATTAGCTGCCCATCTTCGCGATGAACTAGGGCAATTCCCACACACAAAGGCGCGCCCTGTTCAGGCCGCCCTCGCATCTGCCGCTAGTTTTACATTGGGTGGATGCATTCCATTCTTGGGTGCATTTGCTCCGAGCCTGGGTGCCAAAGCATTCAGCATTGTCATCTTTACTATTGCCGGCCTTGTCATCACAGGAGTTGTGAGTGCAAAGATGGCGGGCTCCAAAGTCCTCGTTCCAACGGTGCGAGTAATTTTGGGAGGCTGCATCGGTATGACTATTACTGCCGTTATCGGCCAGATTGCCCACATCAGCGGCATATAGAGGAAATCCCTCCGCCTTGCTACGCTTTACCTCCCGCATAGGGGAGCAGTAAGAAAAAGGAAGAGAAAACCCAGGGCCAAAGTTGTCCCGCAACACTAAGACAACTGGAGTTACATATCGTGGCCCTTACATCGAACTATCCGAAGGCACAAGGTTTATACAACCCTGCCAACGAACACGATGCTTGTGGCGTTGCGATGGTTGCAACACTCAATAAAGTTGCAACGCATGAGATTGTTGAAAAGGCACTTACAGCGCTACGCAACCTTGAGCACCGTGGAGCATCAGGGGCCGAACCTGATAGCGGTGATGGTGCTGGAATTCTTATACGAGTACCTGATGCTTTCTATCAAGATGTCACCGATTTTGATCTCCCACGCGCTAATGCCTATGCAACTGGAATCGCATTCATCGCTCAAGGTGTAGAGCTTCGTCAAGAGATCGCAAAGATTGCCGATGAAGAAGGTCTTGTTGTTCTTGGATGGCGCGATCTTCCAATCAATGCAGCATCCCTTGGTAAGACCGCCCTTTCAGTGATGCCACGCTTCGAGCAACTCTTTATTGCGGGTAAGAATAAGGAAGAAGGAATTGTTTTAGATCGCCTTGCATTTGCACTTCGCAAGCGAGCAGAGCATGGTCTAGAGCTTTACTTCCCTTCATTGTCATCACAAACAATTGTTTATAAGGGAATGCTTACAACTGGTCAGCTAGAAGATTTTTTCCCTGACCTTAGCGATGAGCGAGTTGTCTCACCTCTTGCACTTGTTCACTCACGCTTTTCCACCAATACTTTTCCTTCATGGCCATTAGCTCACCCGTACCGCTTCATCGCACACAATGGTGAAATCAATACAGTAAAGGGAAATCGCAATTGGATGCGCGCTCGCGAATCCTTACTAGCAAGTGAACTCATTCCTGGAAATTTAGATCGTCTCTTTCCGATTGTTGAAATGTCAGGTTCGGACTCAGCATCTTTCGACGAAGTTCTTGAACTGCTGTATTTGGGCGGACGTTCACTCCCACATGCAGTTCTCATGATGATTCCTGAGGCATGGGAAAATCACACATCGATGTCTCAGAAGCGTCGTGATTTTTACGCATTTCACGCATCTCTTATGGAGCCATGGGATGGACCAGCATGTGTGACTTTTACTGATGGACATCAAGTTGGCGCTGTTCTAGATCGCAATGGACTTCGTCCATCACGTTTCTGGGTAACAGATGATGGACTTGTTGTCCTCGCAAGTGAAGTTGGTGTACTTGATATTCCTGCTGAAAAAGTTGTGCGCAAGGGCCGTTTGCAACCAGGAAAAATGTTCTTAGTAGATATTGAAGCAGGACGAATTATTGAAGATGATGAAATCAAGGATCAGTTAGCTGATGCTGCGCCTTATGGTCAGTGGCTCCATGATGGAATCGTAAAACTCAATGATCTTCCAGCACGCGAACACATTATTTATCCTCACTCCTCTGTTATCCGTCGCCAAAGAGCATTTGGTTATACAGAAGAAGATTTGCGCATTCTTATTACCCCAATGGCAAAAAATGGAATGGAACCACTTGGTTCCATGGGTTCAGATTCACCCATTGCTGCACTCTCTGAAAAACCACGACTGATATTTGATTATTTCTCTCAACTATTTGCTCAAGTTACTAATCCGCCATTAGATGCGATTCGCGAAGAATTAGTTACAAGCTTGGGAGGTTCAATCGGGCCAGAACATAACTTGTTGGATCCTGGTCCAGAATCTTGTCGTCAAATTTCTCTTGCATTCCCAGTCATCGACAATGATGAACTTGCAAAAATTATTCACGTCAATGTGGATGGCGAATACCCTGAACTTGAGGCATACGTTGTTCGTGGGCTCTTCCCAGTCAATGGCGATGGCAATGCGCTGCGAATTCGATTAGATGAAATCAAAAAAGAAGTAAGTGATGCCATTACTAATGGCGCACACCTCATCATCCTCTCTGATCGCGATGGAGATGCAGAAGATGCTCCAATTCCTTCGCTACTTCTTACATCAGCTGTTCACCATCACTTGATTCGCGAAAAGACTCGCACAAAAGTTGGTCTCGTCGTTGAGGCAGGAGATGTTCGTGAAGTTCACCATGTCGCACTCCTCATTGGTTATGGCGCAGCAGCAGTAAATCCATATCTCGCGATGGAAAGCGCTGAAGACCTAGTACTTCAAGGTGTCATTACTGGAACAACACCTGAGAAGGCAGTTCGCAATCTCATCAAGAGTTTAGGAAAAGGCGTTCTCAAAGTAATGTCGAAGATGGGTATTTCAACGATTGCTTCCTACACGGGTGCGCAAGTCTTTGAAGCGATTGGACTTAGCCAAGAAGTTGTTGATGAATTCTTTGTCGGTACAACATCTCGCTTAGGCGGCGTATCACTCGACATCATTGCTCAAGAAACAATTGCTCGCCATCACATTGCTTATCCGCCTGGGGGAGAGATACCAGGAACAAAGCGACTTCCAATCGGCGGGGAATATCAATGGCGTCGAGATGGTGAGCCACACTTGTTCAATCCAGAGACTGTATTTACGCTCCAGCATTCCACACGCAATAAGCGTTATGACATTTTCAAGCGCTACACAAGTTCAGTCAATGAACAGAGCAAAGAGTTGATGACACTGCGTGGTCTTTTTCAATTCAAAAATGGTTCCCAACCTTCAATCCCTATTGAAGAAGTGGAATCAGCTCGCTCAATAATTGCTCGATTCTCAACTGGTGCAATGTCTTACGGTTCTATTTCGCAAGAGGCGCATGAAACTCTTGCTATTGCAATGAATCGCCTCGGTGGAAAATCAAATACCGGTGAAGGTGGAGAAGATCCTTCTCGCTATCTCGCCGAAAGTAATGGTGACTCGAAGCGCTCATCTATCAAGCAAGTAGCAAGTGGTCGCTTCGGTGTTACAAGTGATTACTTGGTCAATTCAGATGATATTCAAATCAAAGTTGCACAAGGTGCAAAACCTGGTGAAGGCGGACAGCTGCCGGGAAACAAGGTTTACCCATGGATCGCAAAAGTTCGATACTCAACTCCAGGTGTAGGACTTATTTCACCGCCACCGCATCACGATATTTATTCGATTGAAGATCTTGCTCAACTCATTCATGACTTGAAGAATGCAAATAAGAATGCGCGTATTCACGTCAAACTAGTTGCAGAAGTTGGAGTTGGCACCGTGGCTGCAGGAGTGAGCAAGGCGCATGCCGATGTTGTGCTTATCTCTGGCCATGACGGCGGAACAGGTGCATCACCACTTACTTCACTCAAGCATGCAGGCGCCCCTTGGGAACTCGGTTTAGCTGAGACGCAGCAAACTCTTTTACTCAATGGACTTCGCGATCGCATCGTTGTGCAAACAGATGGTCAACTCAAGACTGGTCGCGATGTTGTCATCGCAACACTTCTTGGAGCAGAAGAATTTGGTTTCGCAACTGCGCCATTAGTTGTCTCTGGTTGCATCATGATGCGCGTATGTCACTTAGATACATGTCCAGTCGGAGTTGCTACGCAAAATCCTGAGCTTCGTAAACGATTTACTGGGAAACCAGAATTCGTTGAAACATTCTTCGAATACATTGCTGAAGAAGTTCGTGAAATTTTGGCAGAGCTTGGCTTCCGTACATTGCAAGAAGCAATTGGTCGAGTTGAGTATTTAGATACTAAAGATGCCGTCAATCACTGGAAGGCAAGTGGACTCGATCTTTCTCCACTTCTTGTGCGCCCGGATGTAGAGAGTTCTCTCTACAACACTACAAAGCAAGATCATGGCTTAGAGGCC